>CAYLJC010000006.1:19300-21767 GCA_964383345.1 uncultured Akkermansia sp.
TCGAGAACAGTGTTTCGCTCGTCGGAGAGATCGGCGGCGGGACCGCTGCGAAAAAACGGGGTGGGCCGGACGAGGACGAGGCGCCCGGTGAGCGGGGCGAGTTCGTCGAGCAGCTTCGCATACGCGGCGACAAAATCGGGGAGGTGCTCCGGACCTTCAAGGGATTCCATTTTGCCGTAGGCGATAAAAACAATCCCCGGCTCGGTCCGCTCGCGATGATCGGCAATGCTGCCGGGCTGGGGGTCGCTCGCTTTGGTGTAGAAATACCGTGGCCGGGCCTGATAATGGATGGTGTCACCCTGCCAGGCGAGATTGCGCCAGCGCAGGCCAAGGTCCGGCCAGGCGAGATGAAGAGCGGCTTCAAGAAAACCATGTCGGTCCAGATCGGCGACTTCGGTGCCGCCGAGCCAGGCAATCGTCCCGCCCGCCCGCGGTTCGAAGCGACCTTCGGGAAAAGGCGGGACCGCTTCTTTCCTTTCGGCAAAGCTGCGACGGATCACGGGCATCTCCTCGTCGGCCTCGCCGTCGGCGATCCCAGGGCCGGTCAGGACCAGGACAAAAAAGAATGCGGCGGGACGACAGAAAGTCTTCATCCCGAAAGGGTGCACGGTGACGCCCTTCTTTGACAGGGACGCGATGAAGCTTGATGAAATCCGCCCCGCGGTGTCGCTCCACGCTTCGAAAGCGGAAGGCGGAAGGTGATCACTCCTCCGCCGGAAGCCACTGCACCGCGTCGAGGATGACATAACCGTCGGTCCCGGTGTTGCTCACCTTCACGGAAGCCGGTCCGACGGGGAAATCAAAGGTGCCGAGTGTCTCAAAAAGTCCGTCCGAAGGGGCCTTCTTCTGGTTTACGGTGAATGTTTTCACGCCGCCGCCATGGGCCACTTCCACCGGCACGTTGGAAGCACGGTTGTTGTTCGGGGGATAGGCGATCCGCACGGTGTACGATCCCGCCTTCTCGATTTTGGTCTCGAAGAGCGCCGAAGCCCGGCCTTTGTCGGTGTTGCCGTCGTGATCATAGCCGAAGCCGACGAAGGCCCCGGCGGAGCCGCTTTCGGTCCAGCTCCCGGTGCGAGCGGCCTGCTCGTTGTCCACCACGATACCGGGGAGCTTGTGCGGAGCGGTTCCCCGTCCGCCCGCGAGGGGGGTCTCGTGTTCGAGGATCTGTCCCTCGGCGAGGAGTTTCTCGCGCAGTTTCTCGTAATCGACATCCTGCACCGCGATCCCCTCGTCGAGGGCCATCGCGGCGGCGGTCGCGGCGCTCTCGGCGAGGATCATGAAAACGGGCTCCATACGGATCGACCCGAAGGCGATGTGAGAGCTCGAGACGCAGACGGGCACCATGAGGTTGGTGCATTGTTCTTTTTTCGGCACGAGCGATCCGTAGGCGATCTCGTAGGGACCGCGGGTGCTCACACCGATGTCTCCCTCGTTCTGCACATAACCCTCGGGAGTGATGTAGCGCTGGGTGTTGTGGGAATCGATGGTGTAAGAACCCATGCCGACGGATTCGGGAGTGGGTTTCTTTTTGCGCAACTCGTTCTCGGTCATGACAAAATCGCCGACCATGCGACGGGCTTCGCGAATGTAGAGCTGGTGCGGCCAGTGGCCGTTGTCGGTGAATTCATCCTTGGCGAGTCCCCAGCGTTGCATTTCCTTTTGCACTTCTTCGGGGACACGGGGGTCGTTGCTGATAAAATAGAGCCAGCCTTTCTGGTAGGTCTCGTGCTCCCGGATGATCTCGCGACGGCGCTCGTAACTCGCCTCGGGATAATCATAGTTGTAACCGATGTTGTCGGTGCTGAAGGGACCGTGGTTGTTGGTGTCGGTTTTGTGGTTGGGCAGGGGATCGAATTTGTGGAAAGTCTCGCGCCAGCCCGCCTCGAAGATACGGAGGAGCAACTCATACTGCCCGGGGTCATAGCCTTCGGGCTTGGGAAAAGGGACGCGGTTTTCGGGATGATCGGTCAGGCACATGCGGAAGCAGTAAGCCTGGACGCGGTGGTCGCCCTCACCTTTCACCCCGGGATCCTCCGTGCTGATGCGGGGAAGCGTTCCGCTCGTCGGGTCGCCGGGAACGACGTAGGGGCTGATCGGTTTGTCGACCGCGCCGAAGTGGTGGCGATGGTGGAGCACACCGGTCTGGACGCCGTTCCACTCTTCGCCGTAGACCGAATTGGCCTCGCGTCCGACGTGGTAATCGACTCCCGCCGCCGCGATGAGATCGCCCTCGTAGGTGGCGTCGAAAAAGATTTTCCCGGCATAGGTTTTCCCGCTCAGGGTCGTGATGGACCGAATCGCCCCGTCCTTGACCACAACGCCATTTTCCCGGTCGAGCCATTCGTCGCGATGCACTTCGAGGTCGAACTCCTCGACGTATTCCTCAAAAACCGCCTCGGCGATGCCCGGCTCGAAAATCCACATCGTTTTCCGGTCCCCGTCCATCGCCGGGGTTCCCTGCCCC
>CAYLJC010000007.1:0-14077 GCA_964383345.1 uncultured Akkermansia sp.
GAGGTCGTGCGGAAGCTGCTGGCGTGATTTTTGGTGGCGCGAATCCTTCCCATCCGTGACCGTTGCCTCCATGAACCGTACGATTTTTCCCGCTGTCCTGGCACTTTCCTTTTTTGTCTTTTCCCCGATCCTTCGGGCGGAGCCATCCGAATTTGCGTGGGTCGTCTCCGGCGGCGGAGCCAAAAGCGACAAGACCCGTGCGGTGGCGTTCGCTTCCGACGGCGCTGCCTTTCTTGCCGGGGAAACGACGGATCAAGGCAGCTTCGGCGAGGTGGAACGGGAGGGCCTTGGCGGATCGGATTTTTTCCTCACCAAAGTGTCTCAGGAGGGAAAAGTCCTCTGGGTTCGCAGCCTCGGCGGCAGCCTGATCGACCGTGGCTACGGGGTCGTGAGCGACGGAGACGGCAACGCCTATGTCACCGGACACTACCAGAGCACCGATGCCAAAGGCGAGGGAGGCGCGGTCCTGCCGAACCGGGGCGACTACGATGTGTTTGTCGCCAAATATTCTTCCGCCGGAGACCTGCTCTGGATCCGCACCGCCGGCGGAACCGGATATGACTACGGGCACGGCATCACCCTCGACCCTGCGGGAGATGTTGTGGTCAGCGGCGCGGTCGTGGGAGAGGCGCATTTTGAGGATGCCGTCACCTCATCGACCGGCAAAAGCCGTGCGGTTTTTTGTGCCAAATACAGCCCCGAGGGAGAGCTGCGTTGGGTCACGACCACGAGCGGGACTTTCTCCGGCAGCGGCCACGGGGTGGCCACCGACGCCACCGGCCACATCTACATCGGAGGCGGCGGGAGCGGCTCGGGCCGGATTGGCGAAATTCCTCTGGAGGCAAAAACGAGATCGGCTCTTGTTTTAAAACTCAATCCCGCGGGCGAAGCGCTCTGGGCGAACCTCGCTCCGGGCATTCCGAGCGCGGGTTTCCACGAAATCACCGCCGACAAAGAGGGCCGCGTCTGGGGAGCCGGCATGTTCAAAGGCAAGGCTACTTTCGGAGAGCAAACCTGGGAAACAACGGGCGAGAAGGACAGCGACGGCATTTTGGCACACTACTCGACGGACGGAACCTTGCGGTGGAGCCGCTCCGTTCAGGGACCGGGGACGGACTACTGTCTCGGTGTCGCCACCGACGGAACGGGACGGGTTTTTGTGACCGGCGAATACTCCCGCGAGGCCACCTTCGCCGGAAAAAACCTCACGAGCGCCGGGGCCACCGACATCTACGTGGCTGCTTTCGACGAGCAGGGTGCGATGGAATGGTGCCTCCGCGCCGGCGGAGAAAAAGGCGACAACGCCTACACCCTGGCCTGGCATCCCGACGGCAAATTGCTCTTCGGCGGAAGCTGCACCGCACCCATCGCCTTCGGGGCCAAAACCTTGGAATCCTCCGGTGCCGCCGACGCCTACGGAGCGCTCCTGAGACTCCCCTGAGCCGACCGGGAGAGACCGATCCGTCCATAGGGATTTTGGCTTTGCCTTGATTCGAGCCAGCACGGGGCACCGTGCGAAAAGCAAGCGACCCGCCGAGGGCCGGGTCGGGTCACGGCATCCCACTCCACCCGACCGCCCGGGAGTTCAACATGGCCCGGGCGGAGACGAGTCAGGAGCTGGATACCTTTATCGAAACAGGCGCGACAATTGATTCTGCCGAACCAAAAGCAAAGCGCGAAAGCCCCCCTCCCGCCTCCGTCTCATTTCCCTTGCATTCCCTACGGCGCTCTCCACATTGCCTTGCCGTGAAGTCGCTCGCCGCCCATTCCCTCGCGTTGATCGCCTGTCTCCATCTGGTGGGCGGGCACTGGCTCGCGTTGAACACGGTGGCCTGGGTCGGGATGTTCGTCGAAAACCAACGCGACGCTTCCCTCGTCGAGGCGCTGGAGAAAACTTTCGACGGCCAGCATCCCTGCTCTCTCTGCAATGCGATTGAAAAGGGCCAGCAGGACGAAGGTGAAAAACGCCCCGCCGAACTCACCGCCAAGGTCAATGCGGTCCTCGCTTCGCGCATCGAGCTGCCTGTTCCCGGCTCGACCGCCCATGTCTATTTCGAACGGGGCGAGGTGCCCTCTTCGCTCCGTTTGCCGCGACCCTCGCCGCCCCCGTGGTGCGCTTGAGAGTCCCCCCTTTGTCCGCTGTGCAGCCGGAGACCTGTCGTCTCCGATCCTGTCGTTCACGTTCGTCGGCTCTGCCGACGCGGGAGCCCGCCTCCCTTTTTATTTTTCTTTATCATTGTACCAAAGCGATGAATATTTTTCTCTCTTTCCCGCGACGGTTCTGTCCGTCGATTCTTCTGATTCTGTGTTTCCTTGTCCCGATCCACCCCGCTCTCTCCCAGGAGGATGACCTGCAAGGCACCTTGCCCGTCACCGTGGTCGAAAGCGAACCCGACCCCGCTCCGCGCCCGGCCCCCCGACCGGTGCCGGCACCCACCCCCGCGGTCGCACCCGCCGCGCCGCTCGTCATCAACGACACCCTGCCGCAGGCCGGTTCCCTCACCGTCGCCACGGTGGAGGAGGTCCGGGAATCGCTACGCTTTTCTCCCGGCGGAGTCGCCGTGATCGACGCGGAAGACTACCGGCGCGGTCGCGCCACAACGCTGAAGGACGCCCTCGACTACGCCCCCGGCGTTTTTGTGCAACCGCGCTTCGGTTCCGAGGAATCGCGCCTCTCCATCCGCGGCTCCGGGATCCAGCGCACCTTCCACGGTCGGGGGCTGAAGTTGCTGCAGGACGGCGTCCCGCTCAATCTCGCCGACGGAGGTTTTGATTTCCAGGCGGTCGAACCCCTCGCGACGCAGTATGTCGAAGTCTATCGCGGAGCCAACGCTCTCGAATACGGGGCCACCACCCTTGGCGGCGCGATCCGTTTTGTCTCGCACACCGGGCACACCGCCCCCGGTCTCCGGTCGAGGATCGAGTACGGCAGCTTCGATTCCCTGCGCGGACAGGTCAGCGGCGGTGTCGTCTCGGGCAACAGCGACGCCTATGTCAGCCTGACATATTCCGAAAGCGACGGTTTCCGCGAGCATTCCGAGCAGAGCAACCAACGTCTTTTCGCGAACTTCGGTCAGGTCCTCGCCCCCGGCGTGGAAACCCGCTTTTACCTCAGCTACGCCCGGACCGATTCGGAGCTGCCCGGCGAACTGACCAAGGCGGAAATGCTGGCGGATCCGAGGCAGGCCGCGAGGGTGCCCGCTTTCCTGCAAAACAATCCCGCAGTTGTCATTTTCGACCGGGTCACGAGCGACTGGAAGCGCGATTTCGAGCTGTTCCGCTTCGCCAACCGCACTGTCTGGGAATTCGACGAGGGGCGCTTCAGTGTCGGGACCTTCTGGTCGCACAAGGATCTCGATCATCCCATTCTCTTTGTCATCGACCAGGTCAGCGACGACTTCGGCCTCGACCTGCGCTACGAGAGCGAGGCCGATCTTTTTGGTCGCGAGAACCGTTTTGTGGCCGGGTTCGCCCCCACCTACGGAATCGTCGAGGACAACCGCTTTGCCAACGTGCGCGGGACGCGCGGGGCGAAGTTCTCCGACAACCGCCAGACGGCGCTGAACCTCGATTTCTACGCGCAAAACGTACATTATTTTGCTCCGAAAACCGCCCTGGTTCTCGGGGCGCAAGTGAGCCACGCGGTCCGCGAAAACGAGGACCGCTTCCCCTTCGGTCCCGACAACAGCGACCGGCAGGACTGGACCGCCTTTTCTCCGAAAGTCGGCCTGCTCTGGGACATCGCGCCGGAAGCGCAAATTTTCACCAACGTGAGCCGCAGTTTCGAGCCGCCTTCCTTCGGGGAGCTCGTCAACGCCAACTTCGGCGGCGCGGGCCTCGTCCAACTCGACGCCCAGACCGCGACCACCTTCGAGATCGGGACGCGCGGACGGACCGATCGCCTCGCCTGGGATCTCGCCTGGTACCACGCCCTCATCGAGGACGAGCTTCTCTCCTACCAGATCGCCCCCGGCCTCGTCCAGACCACCAACGCCGACGACACCGTGCATCAGGGCATCGAGGCCGCGCTGGAACTGGAGCTGGCCTCGGGACTTTTTGCGGCCAGCCCGGCCGCAGCCCCGGTCATGAGCGGCAAAAGCTCCGCCGCCAAAGCCCCCCTCGCCCCGTGGCGGGACCGGCTCGTCTTCCGCCAGCATTACCTCTGGAACGACTTCCGCTTTGATGGCGACGCCACCTTCGGCGACAACCGTCTCGCCGGCATCCCCCGGCATTACTACCGCGCCGAGCTGCGCTACGAACACCCCGGCGGACTCTACTTCGGGCCAAATGTCGAATGGGTCCCGAGCGACTACAGTGTCGACTCCTCCGGAACCGAATTCGCCGACAGCTACGCCCTCCTCGGGTTTACGGTCGGCTACCGCAGCGAACACGGCTGGAGCGCCTTTGTCGAAGCAAAAAATCTCACCGACGAGGTCTACGCCGCCACCACCGGGGTGGTCCACACCTACGCCGGAGAGGCCATCTACCTGCCCGGCGACGGGCGGGGCATCTACGCCGGTCTGGAGTGGAAATGGTGAATTTTTTTCTCCTCTCCTTGTTTCATCAAAATCCCACCCCGCCCCCTTCATGACTCGCACGCTCCTCCTCGCCGCCTTCGTCCTGAATGCCTCCGCCGCTCTCGAAGCCAAACCTCCCGCCGAGGCGGTTGCGGGCGTGTCCGCGATCGATGTCTTCGCCGACGGTTCCCGGATGCATCTCCTTCTCGCCGAATCCACCGGCGATGAGGACGCGCGTTTGTTCCATCGCAGCTCCGTCGATGGTGGCGTCACCTGGAGCGAAAGCCGACGTGTCGATGCGACGATGCCTCCGCCTTTTTCCCCCCATCGCGGTTTTGATCCGCAGATTGCCGCTGCGGGCGATCAACTCGTGGCCGCCTGGACCACGGCGGGAACAGACCGCTGGGGTTCCGGTCCCATCGCCACGGCCCGTTCGGAAGACGGTGGCGTCACCTGGCATCCGGGTCCCAACCCCGCCGACGACCGACTCACCAGCGGGCACGGTTTTCTCGATCTCGCGGTCGATACGGAGGGCGCTTTCCACCTCGTCTGGCTCGACAGCCGCGACGGACGCCAGGGCCTGCGCCACGCCCGGAGTACCGACGGCGGGGCGAGCTGGAACGCCAACCGCACCCTCCAAGCGGGCACCTGCGAATGCTGCCGCAACACCCTTGCAACCGGACCCGACGGAACAGTCGCGGTGCTTTTCCGGGACCACGACCCGCGCGATATGAAAGTGATTTCCACCGAAAACGGAGAATGGCGGGAACCCCTCGTCGCCGGAGATTTCGGTTGGAAATTCGACGGCTGCCCCCATGCGGGAGGCGGACTTGCGGTGACTCCTGCCGCCATCCACACCCTCGTCTGGAGCGGGAGCGAGATCCACGCCGGGGTTCATTACGCCCGGCCCGGAGGCACCGCCCGCCGTCTCGGAGGACCCACCGCGATCCATCCCGACCTCGCCGCCACCGGGGAGGGTGTCCTTTTGGCTGTCTGGCAGGAACAAAGTGAAGAGGGTGTTGTGCTGCGCTATACCCTGTCCGATGACGAAGGCGCGGGCTGGAGCGATCCCCGCACACTCTCCGACGCCGATCCCACGGCAACCCACCCGCGGGTGGTCGCCGGAGAAGCCGGATTCCTCATCCTCTGGACGGAAGCACCGGAGGAGGCTCCCGCCCGGTGGAGGTCGGCCTGGGTTCCCGCTCCCTGACAGATCTCTATAAAACTGCTTCTCTCACAGCTTCAGATAAACCCGCTGTTTGTGCAGCCACCAGAGCAGCAGCCAGACCAGTCCGTAGGTGACGACCACCATCAAGAGGGCGTGAAGAGGCTCCGGCAGCCACAGGGAAGTCCCTTGAAACAAGGTCGATGCGATGCTGCGGAACGGGGTCATGAACCGGGTCGAGATGAGATAAGCGAGGATGGAGTTGCTCCCGATGATGATGAACAAAGCGGCCCAGCGCCGCCAGCGCCGGATGTCGGCGAGCCAATAAAAAACGGCGAACAAGATCCAACTGAGCCCGCCGCACCAGAGCACGTAGCTGCTGGTCCAGCGGTTTTTCACGATGGGCAGGGAAAAGCTCCAGAGCCATCCCAGCAACAACAGCGCCGCACCGCCCGCCAGCAAAACGGAGATGGCCCGTCCGGGCGAGGGTGCGCGCTTGAGCAGATGGTAGGCGAAAACGCCCAGCATGGCGGTGGTGCCGCAATTCCACATCGCGACGGGGAAGCCGCGTCCGATCTTGCTTTTCCAAGGAGTCTCCAGCGTCCCGATGGTGACGTCGTAGAGCCAGTCGCCGAAGATGCCGCCCCTCGTGAATTCGCCGGGGGTCCGCCCCGGAAAAGGAATCCCCATCTGCACCAGCCAGTAAGCGAGGAGGATCCCCGCCGTGGTGATGATCTGGGTTCGCAGGGACGTGTAGAGCACCAGACAAACCGCGAGGAAATAACCCAGCCCCAGCATCATCAGCACGCTGTAGGAGAGCGCCATCTTCGACGGGTCCCAGCTGAGGAGATTGCCGTTGACCCACCAGCCGAAGAAGATCATCCAGCCCAGCCGCACGAGCGCCTGGACCAGGATTTTCTTTTTGGCCGTTCCCGCCTGGAGCCGTTTCTCCACCGAGATCGCCACCGAGACCCCGATGCAGAACAGAAAGAGCGGAAAGATGTAATCGTAGAAGCGGAAGCCCTCCCACTCCACGTGGGTGAACTGTTCGTAGAGGAGAGCCGCCCAGGTGCCCTCCTCGGCGTCTTTGGTGAGAACCCGCACGATCTGTTGGCCGCCCAGCAGCCAGAACATGGAAAACCCGCGGAGGGCATCCAGAGAGACGAGGCGGACAGGACTCACAGCCGGTGCGGACGGTGTCTCCGTGGCGGGTTGAGAGCGGGTGGAATCTGCGGACATGTTCGCAAGGGTAGGGGAAAAAACGAAACATGTTCCGACCGCTTTGCGCCATGGCGTGGAGTGCTGCGACTCGTCAGATGCTTCTGCGCGCTTCCCTTGAAGTCGGCGGCGAGGTATCGTTCATCAATGATTCAGACCATCGAAGCCATCGTTGACGAGTGCGGCACAGTACGTCTGCTCGAACCCGTGCAACTCGACCGGTCTCATCGAGCACTGGTCACAATCCTGGCCGACGAACCTTCTGATACCCACGAATCAGCGATTCTGAGCGAGGCGTCTCTTGCTGAGGACTGGAACCGCCCCGAGGAGGGCGCCGCATGGACACACCTTCAGCAGGCTCGGTAGTCCTCGTTCCATTCCCGTTTTCAGACTTGTCGCAGTCCAAGCGGCGACCAGCGATAGTGCTCGCCGCTGTGGAACGTGGCGACTGGATCTTATTGCAAGTCACGAGCAAGCCGTATGCGGACACTCGCGCCGTGCGTTCCGCAAGGAATGGGGTTGAGCTATGGCGGAAATTCGCTAAGATGAAAGCGGATTGACGCGGTTTGTTTCCGACATCCCCGAGGGGTGGCGGGAAACCGAACGGTCTCAGCCCGCTTTTCCATTTGGTCATCGTATCCGCCGGTGCGGCAGATCCCTGAAAACACACTTGAAGAAGATTTTATGAACGAAGACAAGAAAAAACTCACCACTGCGGCGGGATGCCCCGTCGTCGGAAATCAGGATTCCATCACCGCCGGTCCGCGCGGGCCGATGCTCTTGCAGGACGTGTGGTTTCTGGAGAAGCTGGCGCATTTCGACCGCGAGGTGATTCCAGAGCGCCGCATGCATGCCAAGGGCTCGGGGGCCTACGGCACCTTCACCGTGACCCACGACATCACCCGGCACACCCGCGCCAAGCTCTTCTCGGAGATCGGAAAGAAAACCGATATGTTCGTGCGGTTCTCGACGGTGGCCGGCGAGCGCGGTGCCGCCGACGCCGAACGCGACATCCGCGGCTTTGCGATGAAGTTCTACACCGAGGAAGGCAACTGGGACCTCGTCGGCAACAACACCCCGGTGTTCTTTTTCCGTGACCCGCTCAAGTTCCCGGACCTCAACCACGCGGTCAAGCGCGACCCCCGCACCAACATGCGCAGCGCGACCAACAACTGGGATTTCTGGACCTCCCTGCCCGAGGCCCTGCACCAGGTCACCATCGTGATGAGTGATCGCGGCATCCCCGCTTCCTATCGCCACATGCATGGTTTCGGATCGCATACCTTCAGCTTCATCAGTCCGCAGAACGAACGCACCTGGGTGAAATTCCATTTCCGCACCCAGCAGGGCATCAAAAACCTGAGCGACGAAGAGGCCGGTGCGATCATCGCCGGAGACCGCGAGAGCGCCCAGCGCGATTTGTTCGAGTCGATTGAAAAGGGCGACTTCCCCCGCTGGAAAATGTTTGTCCAGATCATGCCCGAAGCGGATGCCGCCAAGGTTCCCTATCACCCTTTCGACCTGACCAAAGTGTGGCCCAAGGGAGATTACCCGCTCATCGAAGTGGGGGAATTCGAATTGAACCGCAACCCCGACAACTATTTCGCGGAGGTCGAGCAGGCCGCCTTCAACCCCGCCAACGTCGTCCCTGGGATCGGCTTCTCGCCCGACCGCATGCTGCAGGGTCGCCTCTTCTCCTACGGCGACGCGCAGCGCTACCGCCTCGGCGTCAATCACGCCCAGATTCCGGTCAACGCGCCGCGCTGCCCGGTCCACAGCTTCCACCGCGACGGGGCGATGCGCGTCGACGGCAACCAGGGCGGTCTCCTGCACTACGAGCCCAACAGCTACGGCGAGTGGCAGGAACAACCCGATTTCAGCGAACCTCCCCTGGCGCTGGAAGGCGACGCGGACCGCTGGAACTTCCGGGAAGACGACGCCGATTATTACCAACAACCGGGCAACCTTTTCCGCCTGATGTCGCCGGAGCAGCAACAGGTGCTCTTCGACAACACCGCCCGCGCCATGGGCGACGCACCCGATGAAATCAAGCTCCGCCACATCGGCAACTGCACCAAGGCGGATCCGGCCTACGGTGCGGGTGTGGCCAAAGCCCTCGGACTCGATCCCGGCGGGAATCCCGCCTGAGAAGCCCGGGGGACGGCGCGAAACGGCGGATGACACCCCCGGCGGAGACCTTTTTCCGGTCTCCGCCAAGGAGGGCTCTCCGCCCTCTCTCTCTTCGCCACGCCGGAACAGGTTCCGGCGCGGCGTCCGGCGGGGCGGAACTGCCCGGGTCCATGAAAACACAAATACCACCTCCGGGACATCAAAGCACCGCAACGCCGGGATGGAGCCGCGCCCTCCGTCCTTTCTTACTTCTGGTGCTGGCCGCAGTTCCCGCGGTGGTCGGTGTGGCGGAGGAACGCTCCCACTTTGTTCTGGAAACCGTGCGGGTGATCTATTCCACCTCCGGCGCGTCGGCCGTTCCCTCCGAAGACCGCGACGACAACGGAATACCCGACCGGGTCGAAGACGTGGCCCGGCAGGTCTGGGCCGCCCGCGAGTTTTACTGCGAATGGCTCGACTTTCCCGACCCGCTCGCGAGCCCGCGCTTCGGCCCGGTGGACTGCATCCAGGTCAGTGTGCTCGCCAAGGAAAAAATCAACGGTCTCAACGGTGTCGCCTACCGGAAGGCGCAAAATGCAAAAGCCATCCCCGGAGGCTCCCCCGGCGACCGGACCCTCGTGCTCGCGGTGGCCAACACGGTCGATCCAATTCACAATCCCACACCCGCCCACGAATTTTTTCACCTCATCCAGTACGGGGCGACCTATTTCAGTAATCGCTGGTTTCTGGAGGGCATGGCCCGCTGGTCGGAGACACCCTGGCGAACCCACTACGCTCCGGCGACGGCACTGAGAGCCTCCCATGCGTGGCAGGACAACGAAGAGAACAAGGCAATGCTCTTCGGAATGAGCTACGAGGCGGCCACCGCGTTTTGGAACCCCCTCGCTTTGGCGTCCACCGGGAATGTCGGCGGCACGACGGGTCCGGGGGCGCGCGGGCGGAGACTCCCGGCCAGGCTGCGTGACCTCGTGTATTCTGACGGTTCCGCCGTATTGAGAACCCCCGCGATGCCGGGAACGGAGCTGATGCGCGACATTCTCAGTGAACTGGGCCGGGTCGACGACATCGCCACAAGGGAACTGGGTTACGAGGAATGGACCCTGGCCCGGCAGGGCGCGCCGGAAAACAACAGCTTCCTCTTTGACGCGGTCATGGCCGTGGCGAAACGGCACGGCGCGGCCCCGGCGCGGTGATCTTTTCTTTTTCCCATTGGGATCGAATCGGGCCGCGGCGATTCCAGCGCGGGCAGGAGCATTCCACCCCGTTCCAGGCTTTCTCCTCACTCGAACTCAATCTCTCCCATGCCATCGGGCTCGCCGATGGGGCCGCCGTTCCGCGGGGAGGACCACACCGCACGATCCATGCGACCGCGCGACAAGGGCGAGTTGCGGCCGAAGTTCGCTTTCCAGCTCATCCCGGCCACCGGCGTTTTTGTCCCCAGAGTGGCGAAGGGAATGCGGATCCGGCAGAGCCAGCGGTTTTCCCGGGCCTCGACCCGCACCTCCCTGGTCCATTCGCCGTTCCAGGAGGAATCGTAACGGCCGTGGCGGGGATCCATCACGTCGCTGATCGCCCCGCGAATGGCGTCGTAGCCGGATGAGGCCTCGGGCCATTGGGCGAAGCGATATTGCAGGGGATGGGCCGGATCGGGCTGGAGATGGATTTCCACGGCTTGCTGATTGTCGGGATCGCGATCGGCTTTGACGGCGGAAAACGAGGTGTTCGCTCCCAGCTCCAGCTCGAATCTCAGGTGCAGAGCGGTGTCGTCCCACAACAACTGCAGACGCGATTCGCGGGGCAAACCGTGCAGGGGAGGCACCAGGCTCATCCCATGCACGGGAGCTTCGCGCCAGATCGCGGCGTCCAGGGTGACCGGACCGGCGGGGGCGCGGCCCACCTTGAGCCGCTTCGGGCCGGTGGCGGGAGTCTTCCGCAGACGTGCCGTGTCCCAATTGTAGCAGGTGCCGGCATAGGGCTCCTGATAGCCGTCGGAGGCCAGACGGAGATGGTCGGCATTGTGGCCCGGGAGGGGGAAATAACGGCGGCGCCAGCCGGAGGTTTCGCTTTTGACAAACAGACCCTCGATGTAGGCATTGCGTGCGTCGATGGCGTCCAGCAGCCTGTCCATCGCGGATGCATCGGGGGCCACCTGCCAGGCCTGATGCAGGTGCGCCACTCCGGCGAAATGTTTGATATAATCGAATTCGGAGCGGATCAGGGCGAGTCGCTCCCGGATTTTGGGCTGGTCGGCGAGCGCCTCCGCCCGGCCCAGGCTTGTCTCCAGATCCGCCAGGACACGCGGGCTGTAGAGAAAGGTGATGAGTGGGAAAGGATCGGTCACGGATTTCCTCGTGCGCGCATCGGTGGGATAGAGCCGGTAGGACCAACCCGGACTGCGGGTGCCGAAGTGATCGGAATAGGGGGCGATGGCGTGGTAGAGCTCGTCGTAAAACGACTTCATGTGGAAACGCACGTTGGCCTGGGGAAAAGCCGCCTCACAATATTCCTCCACGAGAGTCCGCGCGTCGAGTTGCCCGGGATCGTCGAACATGCGCCCCATCGTGTAGTAGACGGGGCCTTCCAGGCCAAAGAGCTGGCCCGGTCCGTCGCGCAGCAGGGCACGGATGTCCGCGGCGGCGAGGCGTTTCACCTGCCGTTCGATGAAGCCGGGCGTGCGCATCGGGGTGTAGCGCGTCCCGAGATTGGGACACCAGTTGTAGACATAGCCGGTGAAACCACGCGGCACCTCGATGCCCTCCCAGGCGGCGATGTCCTCCTCGTTGGTGCCGGTCAGCATGATGCCGGTATTGGACGGAAAAGCGGTAAAGCTTTTCGGTGGGGCGGCCGTGAGGATGTAGCTCATCATCGTGACCTCCTTGCCAGGGTGCGAACGCTCCAGGCGCTCGGCCACCTTGCGATGAAAGATCCAGATTTTCTCGCTCCAGTCTTTGCCGGTATCGTAGAGCGCGTCGCAGGCCTCACACTGACAAGCCTGAAACCCATCCGGCTGGCCGAGGTCCACGCTATTGAATCCCCGGTCGAAATGCGAAGCGACGTCCCGGTAGATCCGTTCTTGTACCTCGGGATGGGAAAGGCAGTACTGGCCCCCCTTGTGTCCCTCTTTCGGCTCGAGGCGGACCCCGTTGACCAGGGCGAAATATTCGGGATGCTCCGAATACAGCTCGGGCGGGACCGCCCGACCCCAGGTGTGGCTCCCGAACCGCCTGTCGACGCGCGGGAAACGGTTGTGGGCGAGGTCGTAGAAGGAGCCTCCCTCGGGATGTGCCGTATTGAGATGGAGCAGAGGATGTTTCTCGCGATTCAGATCGGCGGGGACCCGGATGGTTTCCAGGGGGAGGAATTCCAGACAGGGCGAGTGCAGCAGATCGACCGATTCCGCATGACGCGGAGGCTGGTAGCCGCGCAATTCGGGAAAGAGAAAACGCACCCCGAGGAACTCGCGGGCGAAATCCACCGCCGCCTTGGTCGAGCCGGTTCGGTCCCAGTTGGGGCGGCGCGGATTGTCCGACGCGGCATGGGACGGATGATCGTGTCCCGCGATGACAATGTCACGACCCACCACCCGATGCACATAACTCCAGTCGCGGAGGCGCTCGACCACGATGCCCTGGGCGCGGGCCAAGGCGGTGTCGCCCAGCAACAGCGCCGGCTGGTCCGCCCGGCGCTCCGACTCCGGCACCACGGGAACAGTGGCACCGTTCGCCTCGAAAGCCGTTTGCAGCAGCCGCGCCGTCTCGGCGAGATCCGCCTCCAGGCCCGGAGTGGCGGAGCGATCCGGCACCACGATCTGATACGAACTGCGGCCCTTTTCCAGGAGGATCAGATCATCGGCACGGACGAGGGAGGGGAGGAAAAGCGGCGGCAGGAGAAGCAGGATTTTTAGGAATGACATCCCAAGGCATACCCGCAGCGGACGCGAATGTGACAGGACTCCGCGCCAGAGTTCGGAGAACGGGGAGAACGGATTTAATCCCCCCCCTGCCAACCCGGTTCTGATTTGAGGGGTTTTCCACACGAAACGGCGAAAATCCCCTTCATTTTCTGCGGAACGTCGAAGTGGACTCAGCGGCTTCGCCGCTTGATGTCCCACGACTTGTTCGGCAAGGCGAATCCCGAGAGCGTGAACCCTGTTGAGTAACGCATCATACCTTGTTGAAACATGAGGCTATTTTCGTTTAGCGAAGGAGGAAAGTTCATCCAAGTAGCGCGCAGCCTCGGTTGCATTCCGCATGTCGGGAAGTCCAGTTGTTCTGAGATCAATGGTTCCGTCATACTCCCTTTTGGGGCGATAGCTTGCATCCTTGTATAGTTCCAAAGTGGCGTTGTATTTGCGGAGCGTTCTGCCCGAGAGGAAGCGGGAGAAATCGACGAAATCGGCGAAAGGGATCTCTCCGAGGGTTCCTTTGTTAATAATTCCGGCGAACCTGTCGGCAGCAGCATTAAACTCCTTCCTCCTGTCGCGGTGGACGGCGATGAAGTGCCCGGCAAAGAACGCGGACATTTTTTTAGAAAATCGGAAGGTCAATCTCACTGGGTCTTCGATAAACAACGAAACCTCCTTCCGGCTTCATGCTCCTCTTCGTCAAAACGGTGGGGCGAGGCGTCCCTGCCGAGCCGGTCAGGCACACCGACACCCTCGATTCCCCGGCGGCTCACCGGGGGCGGTTCGCCCCACCGGCGCCAAAGGGGCTTTGCTCCCTCGATCCATCCTCGGCAAAACAGACAAAACGATCCCGGAGAGGCCCGTTCTGTTGTCGGGTCTGCCAGACCACCCCCCTACCCCGCCGCGGGGATCGCGAGCCAGGCGGTCATGGTGCCGTCGGCGCAGCGCAACCCGAGCCGCATCCCCATGTCGCCGGCGAGGACGGCGGCGGCGGTGAGCCCGATGCCAAAATGTTCGCTGCCCTTGGAGCTTTCGAAGGGGACGAAGGCGCGCTGGAGGGCTTCGGGCCCGAGTTCGTCACTGGTGTTGCGGATGAAAAGATCAACGCTGCCGCCCGCGCTCGCCTCGCCGGGAGGGAAGAGG
>CAYLJC010000007.1:14087-21144 GCA_964383345.1 uncultured Akkermansia sp.
GAGGTCGATCGCCACCGAACCCTGCGAAAAAGCAGCGGCGGACTCGGCCGCGTTGCGCACGAGGTGAAAAAACAATTCACCGAGTTTGGCGGAATCGGCCGCGACAGGTGGTATGTTTTCGCGTTCCGTCAGGGTGAAATTCATTCCCGGAAAATCGCAGATTTCCTGGCATTTGTTTCTCCAATAGGGCAGGATGTCGGCGAGCCTGACGGGTCCCACTTCGACGTGGGCGCAACCCGAGGCTCCCATGATCTCGCGATTGAGATCCGTCGCGCTGCGGGCCGAGGTCTGCATTTGCTCGGCGCTCTCGCGCACCTCGTCATTGATGGAATCATCGTAGAGGATCAGGCTCGAGAATCCCTGGATCACTCCCATGAGGTTGTTGTGTTTGTGGATGTACCCTTTCAAAAACTGCTCGTAAAAACGGCGCGTGCTGTTCTGACCCAGTCGGTAGTCATCTGCAAATACGAAGTCGGCCATGGCGGAAAAAAGGGGGAAATAGCTCCGCGACGATACGACCAAGCATTATTTAACACAACGTAATAAATGAACGGGATCGGATCGTCCGGATCCTGCCCGCACGCTCGACGTCTCGAGACGGGGTGCCGGGGGGCAGCCTCTCTCATTTCCACCGGATCTCTTCGGCGCTGACGATCTCGCGGAGGCGTCCGTCGTCTTCCCGGAGCAGCAGTTCGCCCTGCGGACCGATTCCGCTCGCGCTTCCCGTGATCCATTCCCGCCCGCTCCGAATCCGGAGCCGCCGTCCGCGGAGAAGGTCGCGGGCGGTGATCCAGGCGAGGGTCTCTTGGAAGTCGGTGAGTCTTTCGGGGTGGTGACGCAGGAATCCCTGCACGATGAGACCGAGGAGAAACCAGCGGTTGGATTCGTAGCCGGCGATTTCGTAGAGGGAGGTGGCGAGCGCGCGGAGCGCGGGGGGGAGTTCGTCCGCTCGCAGGTTGACGTTGACGCCGACTCCGACAATGGCGACGGGATGGGGTTTCAAGGTGATCTCGACGAGGATGCCGACGAGTTTTTGCCCTTCGTAGAGGAGGTCGTTGGGCCATTTGGCCTGGAGCTGGTGCCCGGGGCCGAGGATGTCCTCGATGGCACTCCCGACAAGTGAGGCGGTCAGTTGAGGGAGACGCGACCAGGTGTCCCGGGGTGAATCGAGCGGGAGCGCGAGGGAGAAGAGGAGATTGCGTCCCGGCGCCGCCTCCCAGCGGTCGCCTCTGCGTCCGCGCCCGCTGGTCTGGTAGTCGGTGGCGAGAAGTTCCGGTGCGGTGATTTCTCCGGCACGGGCTTTCGCGAGGAGATCGTCGTTGGTCGATCCGGTTTCGGGTGTGTGGCGAAATTGATCGGGAAGAAAGCGGCTGCGATCCGCGGAGGGCCAGCCCCGGACGATCTCGTCGTGGATCCCGCGGCTGATGCGGCTCATGCGGCGATGAGATCGAGCCCGAGATCGATGGAGCGGACCGAGTGGGTCAGCGCTCCCACGGAGATGAAGTCGACGCCGGTCTCTGCGATACCTCGAACGCTGGTGAGGGTGACTCCTCCGCTCGCTTCGAGGAGGACGGCGGGGGCGAGCTGGTCGCGCAGGGCGACGGCGCGACGGAGATCGTCATTGCTCATGTTGTCGAGCAGGAGCACATCGAGGCCGGCGAGGGGAAGAAAGGAGGCGACCTGATCGAGTCGATCCGCTTCGATTTCGATTTTCATCCCGGGCGTGAGAGTTTTGATTTCGGCGATGCGGGCGCCGAGATCGAGGGGGCTGGGGTTGGCGACGAGGTGGTTGTCTTTCACCATGACGGCGTCGTGGAGACCCATGCGGTGGTTGCACCCGCCGCCGTGGAGGACGGCGGCTTTTTCCAATTCGCGCCATCCGGGTGTGGTCTTGCGGGTGTCGAGGAGCTTCGCGGAGGTGCCGTGGACGGCTTCGACGAAGGCCCGGGTGATCGTGGCGACGCCGCTGAGCCGTTGCAGGAAGTTCAGCACGGTGCGCTCGGCGGTGAGGACGAGCCGGGTCGGTCCGGTGATCTCGGCGACGAGCTCTCCGGGGCGGGCCGTGTCTCCGTCGGAGAGGATTGGGCGGAAGCGGAGTTCCTCGCTGACGGCGGCGCAGACTGAGGCGGCGACGTCGCATCCCGAGACCACCGCCGTTTCCCGGCTGACGATGCGACCGATGGAGCGATGGGTTGGATCGACGAAATATCGGCTGGTGATGTCACCGACGTCGGCGAGATCTTCGTCGAGGGCCATGCGGATGAGCTGGAGGGAGAGGTCGTTCATGGAGAGTGGAGAAGGGCGGAAAGAGCGTTCGCCGGGATATCAGTTGGCCGTCAGTTGGCGGAAGTAGAGGCGGTCCATGGACTTGTCGAGGCGGCGATAGAAGTCGATGAGGACGTCCACTTTCTGGTCGATGCGGGGGTAGCGGCGACAGATCTCCCAGAGTTCGGGGTTGGTGAACAGATGGGCCGCCACTTCGTTCAGATCCTGCTCCACCGAAACCATGTTGTAGGCCGTGAGAAATCCGTCTTCCATCAGGACGATGTCGAGCTGGAGGAGGCTGCTCCCCGATCCGCCGGTTTTTCTTTGTTCGGCCTGGAGAACTTTGGTCGATTCCGAGCGATCACCGCTCTGCTCTTCGACCACTCCCCCGGCGCGATAGGAGAAATCGGGATCGTTGGCGGCGGTCCACCGCTCGGATTCGAAGAGGCTTTTGTTTTGCTTCAGCAGCAGCGAGGAGAACTCGTGGTGGAAGCGCTGCTCGAATCCGCGCGGTTCGAAATTCTCGCGGTAGACGAGGATGACGCGCCTGCTGTTGGCCATGTAGGTGCCGCCGTAACCGACGTCGTAGAAGCGCAGCCCTCCCACGACATGGACGCCTTCGAGAAAGCGGTCGCGGATCTTCGGCGGGTATTTGGCGAGCGCCCGCTGGATGAGGGAGGCCGCCTTTTCGCGGAGCGCTTCTTCGAGCGGAACAATGGTCGCGGAGATGGGCTCGGCGACCCAGCTTTTCGGCAAAAATCCGTGGTCTTCGGGAAAGCTGATGAGGGCTTCGTCGGCAAGAAGCGGGGGGGACGCGAGAGTCGCCCAGAGGATCAGGAGGGAGAAAAGAAAGGGGGTGGGAAGGCGCATGGAAGAGAGAGTCAGCGGTTGCACTTTTCCAGCCACACCGCGAGCAGGGAAATGTCCGCGGGAGTGATGCCGCTGATCCGTCCCGCCTGCCCGAGGGTGAGCGGACGCACCGACTGGAGTTTTGCCTGGGCTTCCCGTTTCAGTCCGGAAATTTCGTGGTAGTTCATCGTCGTGGGAATCTTCTTTTCCTCCGCTCGTTTGGTCTTCGCGATGAGATCGTGTTGGCGGCGGATGTAGCCCTCGTATTTCACGTCGATCTCGACAAGGTCCCAGATCGCGGGTGGAAAGGCGGACCTGAGTTCGGGGTCGAAACTTTCCCAGTTCGATTCGGGACGGCGGAGCCATTTGGCGAGGGAGCCGTCGGCCGTGTGGGTGTTCTCCAGCCGCTGGCGGAGGGCGGTGATGGTTTCAGCCTTGGCCCGGGTTTTCGCCAAAAAACCGGGAGAAACGAGTCCTGCGGCGGCGGCGGTGCCACTGAGCCGGAGGTCGGCGTTGTCGTGGCGAAGGAGGAGCCGATGCTCGGCGCGGCTCGTGAACATGCGGTAGGGTTCGTCGGTGCCTTTGGTGACGAGGTCGTCGATCATGACCCCGATGTAGGATTCGTCCCGCGAGAGGATCAGGGGCGGCTTCCCCGCGACCTGGAGAGCGGCGTTGGCCCCCGCGACGAGTCCCTGCCCGGCGGCTTCTTCGTAGCCGGAGGTGCCGTTGATCTGCCCGGCGAAATAGAGACCGGGGACGGCCTTTGTCTCGAGCGTGGGATAGAGCTGGGTCGGTTCGCAGTAGTCGTATTCGACCGCGTAGCCCGGCCGGATGATGTCGACATTTTCCAGCCCCGGGATGGATCGGATGAAGCGGTACTGCACGTCGAAGGGCAGCGAGGTGGAAACCCCGTTGACGTAGTACTCGAGAGTGTGGCGGCCCTCCGGTTCGAGGAAAACCTGATGGCGGTCCTTTTCCGCGAAACGCACCACCTTGTCCTCGATCGAGGGGCAGTAGCGCGGACCGACCCCCTCGATCTTGCCGGAGTACATCGGAGACTTGTCCAGGTTGGCGAGGATTTCCTCGTGCGTGTTCCGATTGGTGTAGGTGATCCAGCAGGGAATTTGTTCCACGTGGAACGCGGCATCGGACCAGCGGTTCAGGGTGAAGATGTCGTCGTCGCCGACCGGTTCCTCGTCGGAGCGAAAGGAGAAACGCGGCGCGGGAGTGTCGCCGTCCTGCCGTTCGCATTTCGAGAAATCGATCGTCCGTCCGTTGAGCCGGCACGGTGTTCCGGTCTTGAACCGGCGCACGGCGAAACCGAGCCGGATAAGATCGTCGCTGAGGGTCGAAGCCGAATCCCCCATGCGTCCCCCACTCTGGTTCTGCATCCCCACGTGCATGAGGCCGCGCATGAAGGTGCCGGTGGTGACGACGACGGTCCGGGAATGGAAACGGACTCCGAGATTGGTTTCCGCCCCGGCGATGCTGTCGTTCTCCACGAATAGTTTGGCAATGTTCCCCTGGTGCAGATCGATCCCCGGCTCCTTTTCCAAAAGCCACTTGATCCGGAACTGGTAGGCCTTCTTGTCGCACTGCGCGCGCGGCGCGCGGACGCTCGGTCCCTTTTTCGCGTTGAGGATGCGGAACTGGATACCGGTCGCGTCGGTGTTCAGGGCCATGACCCCACCGAGGGCGTCGATCTCGCGGACCATGTGACCTTTACCGAGACCTCCGATGGCGGGGTTGCAGGACATCTGACCCACCGTGTCCAGATTCTGGCTGAGCAGGGCGACACTCGCCCCAACGCGGGCGGCCGCCATGGCCGCTTCGACGCCGGCGTGGCCGCCACCGATGATCAGGACATCGTATTTTTTCGGGTAATCAAACATCTTGAAAAAGTGAAATGTTCCACGTGGAACAATCCGGACGGAGCCGGGGCGCGAACAAGGGGAAAAGCAAAATTCGGACAGTTACCGGTTTCCTTACAGGGCACTTTACGCTACCGTGCGCGGCCTTCCAACCACGGAGGGATATTTTCTTTTGTGATGGCATCGAAATCCGTACCCCAATCGCTCGCTCCCTTCGCTGACGCACCGATCAATCAGTCGCTCACCGCTGCGGATAAAATAGACATGCTCCGTCAGATGGTCCGCATCCGTCGCTTCGAACAGGTCTCCCTCAAGCACTACCATCTCGGTTCCATCGGCGGATTCCTTCATCTCTACATCGGACAGGAATCCGTCGCCGTCGGATCGATCTCCCTGCTCGGGGACAACGACCATATCATCACCGCCTATCGCGATCACGGGCACGCCCTCGCCGTGGGGATGAACATGAACGAATGCATGGCCGAGCTTTTCGGAAAAGCGACCGGATGCTCCAAGGGCAAGGGAGGCTCGATGCATTATTTCGCCCCCGACAAAAACTACTGGGGCGGTCACGGCATCGTCGCCGGGCAGACTCCGCTCGGGGCCGGTCTCGCGTTTGCGATCAAATACAAAGGGCTCAAAGGTTGCTGCCTCTGCTATCTCGGTGACGGGGCGGTCAACCAGGGCGCGTTTCACGAGTCGCTCAACCTCGCCTCGCTGTGGAACCTGCCCGTCGTCTACATCATCGAAAACAACGGGTATTCCATGGGCACCTCACAGGCCCGTTCCTCCGCCTTCCCCAAGGAAGGTCTCGCCGCCCGCGCCGAGGGCTACGGCATGGACTGGGACAAGATCGACGGGGTCAGCCTCTACGAGATCCGCGCCGGAGTACAAAAGGCGGTCGAGCGCGCCCACGAGCAGTGCCGTCCCACCCTCATCGAGATCGACACCTACCGGCACAAAGGGCACTCCGTCGCCGATGCCAACGCTGAGAAATACCGCACCAAGGAGGAGATCCAGGAGTACATGAACAAGCACGATCCCATCGAGTTCTGGAAGAGCACCCTCATCGACGAAGGAGTCCTTTCGGAAGACGACTACAAAGAGATCCACAAAGAGGCCGGAGCCGAGGCGGACGCCGCCGCCGAATTCGCCATCAAGAGCCCCTGGCCCGATGAATCCGAAATTTTCGACGATGTCTACTGGGAAGTGGACAACAACACCGAAGCCGGTCGCACCGGACGTCATTTCTTTCACGGGTAACCGTTCGAACCTATTTGTTTCCCCCTGAGCCGAACTGCAAAAACGCCAACGGCCAAAAAGCTATCATCCATGCCACGAGAAATCACCTACCGCGCAGCACTCCGTGAAGGCCTCGATGAGGAACTCGCCCGCGACGAGAACGTCGTCATCATCGGAGAGGAAGTCGCCGAGTACAACGGCGCTTACAAAGTCACCGAGGGACTTTGGAAAAAGTGGGGCGACAAGCGCATCATCGACGCCCCCATCTCCGAGGCCGGATTCATCGGCATCGGTATCGGAGCTTCCATGCTCGGCGTGCGCCCCGTCATGGAACTCATGTTCTACAGCTTCGCCTACGTCGCCTTCGACCAGATGATGAACAATGCCGCGACCTGTCGCTACATGTCCGGGGGTCTCGTCAACGTCCCCATCGTCGTGCGCGGCCCCGCCAACGGCGGTACCAACGTCGGCGCGACCCACTCACACACGCCCGAGAACATCTTCGCCAACATGCCCGGACTCAAGGTCGTGACCCCCTCCGACGCCCACGACGCCAAAGGGCTCATCAAGTCCGCGATCCGCGACAACGACCCCGTCTATTTCATGGAGAGCACCGTTCTCTACGGACTCACCGGCACGGTCCCCTCGAATGATGAACTCGAGGACGGCGAACTGATCGTGCCCATCGGCAAGGCGAAAGTGAAACGCGAGGGAGCCGACCTCACCCTCATCGCCCACGGACGCGCCGTCGTGACCTGCCTCGCCGCCGCCGAGATCCTCGCGGAAAAACACAACACCCACGCCGAGGTCCTCGATCTGCGCTCGATCCG
>CAYLJC010000008.1:0-19515 GCA_964383345.1 uncultured Akkermansia sp.
CTCCACGAGAACATGACCGGACCCTACGTGCTGGCGATGATCGTGGCCTTCCTGACCCCCTTCTACATGACCCGCCTCGTCATCGTCGCCTTCTTCGGACAAACGAGGACCAAAGACGCCGATCACGCCCACGAGGTCGGCCCGGTCATGTGGGTGCCGCTGGTCCTGCTCGCGGCGATGGCGGTTTTCTCCGCTTACAGCTTCCTCTCCGGGCCGCTCCTGGCCCGCGGGCACGCCGATTTCGGACATCTCTTCAGCCATTTCGGTCTCACCGCGATCCTCTCCCTCATCGGACTCGTCGCCGGGGTCGCCGCCGCCGTTTCCCTCTACCGGGGCAAAAGCAAGGATCCGCTCCGCATCCCGCTTTTCCGCGACAAGTTCTACATCGACGAACTGTACCTCGGTCTGGTGCGTCTCTTTCAGGACTCCGTCGCGGCCTTCCTCGACTTCGTGGACCGCTATGTGATCGATCCGCTCGTGGCCCGCTTCCCCGCCGGTCTCGCCCTCACCGCGGGATCGTTCCTGCGTGTGTTCCAGGCCGGCAACGTCCAGTCCTACGCCTTCTTCTTCGCCATCGGGGTGATCGCTCTGATTTTCTTTCTCATCCTCTGATCGACCTTTTTCCCTCCTACTGCCGTGAGTACCATCGAAATCATCGTTCTCCTCCCGCTCCTCGCCGCCCTCGCGGTGGGGCTGGGTTCACCGGCCCGCCTCACGGCACTGGGAGCCTCGGTGGGAGTGCTGCTTCTCTCCCTGGGAACCGCCCTCCGGTTCAGTCCCGACCTGGAGGGTGCCTACCAGTTCACCAGTTCGCGCACCCTCCTCGAGATTGCCGGGTTCCCCCGGCTCAGCCTCGCCTTCGGCCTCGACGGAATGAGTCTGGTCCTCCTCCTCCTCTCCGCCATCGTCCTCGTCGCGGCGGTCCTCGTCGCTCCGAAAGAAAAAGCCGTCCCGGGCAGCCCCCGTTTTTATTACCTCTCGCTCCTCCTCATCGCCGGCGGAGCCATCGGGGCCTTCTGCTCGACCGACCTCTTTTTCTTCTACGCCTTCCACGAACTCGCTCTCATTCCCACCTTTCTCATGATAGGCTTTTTCGGGAACGGAGAAAACCGCGTCCGCACCGCCTGGACCATCACCCTGTTCCTCGGCATCGGCAGCCTCGTCCTCCTCATCGGACTGCTCCTCGCCGTCTTCGCCACCGGCACCAACACTTTTGACATCCCCTCTCTCATCACCCTGGCGAAAACACCGGGGAGCGCGATGTCCGAGGGCACCCAGAGCTGGGTCTTCCTCCTCTTGCTTATCGGATTCGGCGTCCTCGTCTCCCTCTTCCCCTTCCACAGTTGGGCGGCGCCCGCCTACGCCGAAGCGCCCACTCCGGTGGCAATGCTGCACGCCGGGGTCCTCAAGAAATTCGGCCTCTACGGTCTCATCCGCCTCGCCCTGCCCCTCGCTCCGGCCGGTGCCGAAAAATGGCTCAACCTCCTTCTCCTTCTTCTCATCGGGAACATCCTCTACATCGGCCTGGTCACCATCGCGCAGAAAAAACTCGACCGCATGCTCGGTTACTCCAGCGTCATGCACATGGGCTACGTCTTCCTCGGCATCGCGGCGGGAAATCACATCGGACTCTCCGGAGCGGTTCTCCTGATGTTCGCCCACGGCATCTCCATCGCCCTGCTCTTCGCCCTCTGCGGCTGGATTCGCGAGCAGTTCGGCACCGTCGATTTCGACAAGCTCGGCGGTATCGCCAAGTCCCTCCCGAAACTCGGACTGCTCTTCGGCTTCGGTGTTTTTGCCTCCCTCGGGCTGCCCGGATTCGCCAACTTCGCCGCCGAGATCGCGATCTTCTTCGGTGCCTTTGCCGGGGAAAGCGAAACCATGACCTGGATCCGCTGGGCCACCGTCGGCGCGCTCTGGGGGGTCGTCATCTCCGCCGTTTACCTGCTGCGCGCCTACCGCCACATTTTCTTCGGTCCCTCGCCCAAAAAACTCGCCGCCCCCGCCGACCTCACCTGGTCGATGCGGGTGCCGCTCCTCCTCCTCGCGGTGACCCTCCTCGCGGTCGGCTTCGCCCCCGAACTCCTCAACCAGTACATCCGGCCCGCCATCAACGGGCTCCTCCTCGTCTCCGCCGGTTGATCCCGCCGACCCGACCCTCTTTGCTCCCCGACCCCACCCTCTTGCCTCAACTTTTTCCGTCCATGCCGGTTTATTATCTCGAAATCATTGTGGTTGCCCTCGGCCTCGTCATCCTGATGGTCGATGCCTTTGTCAAGCTGGAGGACAAACGCTCCCTCGCCTGGATCGGCATCCTCGGGCTGGCGGTGGTCTTCGCCCTGCTTTTCAAGGTGGAATGGCCCGCCTCGACCGAAGGAACCTTCTGGCGGTTCTACAGCTCCGGTGATTCCCTCGCGCTATTTTTCAAAGGCATCGCCGTGCTCACGACCCTCATCGTCCTGATCATGACGGTGGATTATTCCCCCGTCATTCTCAAACAAATCGCCAATCCCGAACCCGGAGCCCATCGCCAGGCCGGTCTCGGGGAATGTTTCGCCCTGCCCCTCTTCGCCTGTGCCGGACTCATGTGGATGGCCTCGGCCAACAACCTCGTCAGCATCTTTGTTTCGCTCGAAACGGTCACGATTTCATTTTATATCATGGTCGCCTACCTGCGGCGAAACGTCGGTTCGCTCGAGGCGGGGGTGAAATACCTCATCCTCGGGGCGCTCTCCACCGGCTTTCTCGTCTACGGATTCGCCTGGCTCTTCGGCATCACCGGGAGCATGCAATTGTCCGGGATCGCCACCGCCCTGGCGAACCCCGAACTCAACCCCACCGTGGCGCTGTTCGCCTTCGCCCTCATCCTCGTCGGACTCGCTTTCAAGATCGGTGCGACGCCCTTCCATCTCTGGATTCCCGACGTCTACCAAGGGGCACCGACACCGATCACCGCCTTCCTTTCGGTCGGTTCCAAGGCCGCTGGATTCATCATCACCCTGCGGCTTCTCGCCCCCTTCCTCGGCAGCCCCGCGCTCTTCGAGAAGGTGGTCCTCATCCTCACCGTACTGGCCATCCTGACCCTGCTGGTCGGCAATCTCGCCGCCCTCCCGCAGAAAAATTTCAAACGACTCCTCGCCTACTCCAGCATCGCCCACGCCGGTTTTCTGGTCATGGCACTGGCCTGCTCGCCCCGCGAGACCGGAGCCATCTCCTCTCTCTCTCCCGCCACCGTGATCGCCTTTTATCTCGGTGCCTACCTGCTCATGACCCTGCTCGCCTTCCTCGTCATGACCACTCTGCGCACCACCATCGCCGGAGAGGAACTCGACTCCTACCGCGGTCTCGCAAAACGCTCCCCCTTTCTCGCCTTCACCCTGCTCATCTCCATGGCCTCGCTGGCGGGCATCCCCCTCACCGCCGGATTTTTCGGCAAGTTTTTTGTCTTCCAACTCGCGGTGGAATCCCAGCAATGGACGCTGCTGGTCTTTGGTCTCATCGGAGCTGCCGCCGGTTTTTACTACTACCTGAAAATCGCCGTCTCCATGTATCTGAGCGATCCGCCGCAGGACAGCGATACCGCTCCCATCCCGGTGACACCCCTCACCCGAATCACCCTGATCGCCCTCGTCGTGCTCATCCTCCTCGCTGGTGTCCACCCCGGCGTG
The DNA here is from genome assembly GCA_964383345.1 of uncultured Akkermansia sp. GTDB lineage: Bacteria > Verrucomicrobiota > Verrucomicrobiia > Verrucomicrobiales > DEV007 > Arctic95D-9. The sequence goes on from CAYLJC010000008.1 coordinate 3,669, forward strand.
ATCCTGGGCCTGTTCGTGTGACGCACCGGTTCCGCTGCCTCCCATGCGTGTCTCACGGACCGCACCGAGGGCACCCGCATCCGAGAATCGCGCCATTGAACCGCGGTGGAAATTGCGGCAGGCTACCGCTTCCCACCTTCCATGAACCCATTCGTCCGATCGCTCCCCCGCTCTGTCTCTTTCGCGCCCCTCGCCGCAATGCTCCTCGCCGCGGCGACCTTTTCCGCGACGGGGCAGGACCAGGCCCACCTCGCGCTCGACTCGCCTTTCGCCTCTTTCGTGGAGGAGGGGACGCCCTATTTCACCCAGACCGTGGATGCCCGCGACTTCGGAGAAACGCCGCAGCCCGACAATCTCACCCCCCGCGGGATCGTCATCCCGGCGGGCCATGGCTATTTCGCCTGCTTTGATCCCGACCTGCTGCGCTGGGCGCTCTTCTGGAAGGAAAACAAGGCGGGCGAATACCTCAGCATGAACGGTATGAGCACCGGCAGCTACCGCCTCCCCAATCGCAAGGCTCCCCCCGGACAAAAGACCCTCCCCCACCCCATCGGCACGCCTCTCCTCGCCACACCGCTGCGTCCCGGCGTCTCCTCCGGCGAAACACCCGCGCTCGAGGATCTCCGCGACCGCGGCCACGCCGAACCGGGCGAACTCGGTCTCGGTCCCATCACTCCCGGGAAAGGCCGCTTTTCCGGGCTGCGCCTCGTCGGGGACACCGTCCAGATCGAATACACCGTTGACGGCACCCTCGTGCGGGAACGCATTTCTTCGGAAAAAGGAAAAATCATCCGCTCTCTCGCGGTGGCGCCCCACCGCCACACACTGCACCTGCGCATCGGCGCGGGAGACGCGGACTGGCTCAGCCTCGATCCCACCGACGAAACCACCACCCATCAGATCGTCCTGACAGAAAACGGAGAATCGAGTCTCTCCGGAGGTACCTTCGCCGACCTGGCCGCCCCGGTCCGCCGCTGGCCCGAACCGGTGAAAACCGGCGCTCCCCTTCCGCCCGCCAAAGACGCCGTCTGGGTTTTCGACGACCTGCCCCTCCCCGTCCCCAATCCCTGGAAGCGCAACGTCCGCCTTGCTGACCTGGCCTTTTTCCCCGACGGCCGCGCCGTCCTCGTCACTTTCGACGGCGATGTCTGGATCGCGAAAGGCCTCGACTCCGACGACGGGGCCGAGTGGAGCCGCTTCGCTGCGGGTCTGCACGAGCCGCAGAACCTTGCCCTCCGCGACGGCGGGATTTTCGTCTTCGACCGCAACGGCATCGTCGCCCTGCACGACACCGACGGCAACGGCGAGGCCGACTGGTACGAAAATGTCTCCAACATCTTCGCCCAATCCGCCGAGACCCGCCAATACGCCAACGACTTCATCGCCCTGCCCGACGGCGGATTTTTTGTCGCCCTCGGCGGCCAGATCGGCTCCACCATCGGCAAACTCAACGGCACCGTCATCCACGTCGCCCCCGACGGGAATTCCTACGAAATCGTCGCCACCGGATTCCGCCAGCCCTACCTCGGCTACGATGAAAAAACCAAAATTCTCAGCGCCAGCGACCAGCAGGGCAACTGGAAACCCGCCACTCCCATCTATCGCGTCGAGACGGGCCGCTACTTCGGATTCCAGCCCGAGAAGTTCAAAGGCGACGTCACCCACCCCGCCACGATCTCGCCCGCCGAAGTCTGGATCCCCCATTTTATCAACCAGTCGGGAGCCGGCCAGGTCTGGATCCGCGACATCGGGGAAAAGACCGCACGAATGGGACCGCTCAACGACGCCCTCATCCACATCGGCTACAACCGGCCCGAAATTTTCAAGGTCTACCTCGATGAAAAGGGCGAACAAGGCGCGGTCCTGCCCCTCCTCTCCGGCTTTCCCTCGGGTCTGCTCAACGGACGGGTCAACCCCTCCGACGGTCTCCTCTACGTGACCGGATTCCAGATCTTCGGCAGCTCGGGAACCCGCATCAGCGGTGTCTATCGGGTCCGCCCCGGCGAAACCAAGGCCCACCTCCCCCGCGTAGTCCGGGCGGAACAACGCGGCATCCTCCTCACCTTCGACGAAGCCCTTTCCCCCGAGCACGTCGCCGAACTGGGCCGCTACTCCGCCGACCGCTGGAACTACCTGCAGACCCACGCATACGGATCGGGCAACTACAAGCTCGATGGCACTCCCGGACAGGAAGCCCTCCCCGTGCTCAGCGCCAAACTGTCCGCGGACGGCAAATCCCTCTTCCTCGGACTCGGCGACATGAAACCCTCGGATTCCCTCCGGCTCACCTACCGCCTCCCCGACCCCGACGTCGTCCAAGTGGAAAACCTCTACCTCACCATTCACTCGCTCCCCTCCTTCGATCTCTCGAAAATCGGCTTCGCCGACAACCAGGTCGATCTGACTCCGCGCACCGACCTCACCGGCGGCGACGGAACCATCGAGCCGACCGCCCAACTCGGCAAGGAAGTCGCGGTCCGCTACGGCTGTGTCGCCTGTCACGCCACCGGCGATCCCGACATCCCCGGTCCGCCCGTCCCGGCGGCGGGCGAGGCCAATCTCGCGGTCGGCCCGTCCTGGGTCGGACTCTGGGGTGCCAAACGCGTCTTCACCGACGGTTCCGAAATCAGGAATATCGACGACGTCTACCTGCGCGAATCCATCCTCGATCCGGCGCGCCGGGTCATGCAAGGCTACGAGATGGAACTCACCGGCGTGGGCATGCCCTCCTATCTCGGCGTGCTGCAAGACCACGAGATCGACTCCGTGGTGCTGTATATCAAAAGCCTGAAGAAGCCGAAGAAATAGAACTTTGGAAGGATTTGGAAGGAAGCAGTTCCTCGAGGATCACTCGCTACGAATCGATTCGGGAAACAACAAGCGTCCCCCGTTCACCCCCGAATCCGGGCGAGGATCGTTCCGGTGACCTCGCGGGGATTGGCTTTGCCTTTGCTGAGTTTCATGACCTGTCCGACAAGAAAGTTGGCGGCCTTGTCATTGCCTTCGCGGACTTCTCCGACGGGGCCGGGATGGGCCGCGATGACCTGATCGTTGAAGGCTTCGATCTCACCGGTGTCGGCGGGTTCGAATCCTTTCGCCTTGGCGACGGCGGCGGGGGTTTCGCCGGGGTGTTCAAAAAGATGGGCGAAAACTTCCTTCGCCTGATTGCTGGAAATCTGGCCGGATTCAACGAGGTCGACGAGGGCTCCGACATTCGCGGCGGGGACGGGACAGCCGTCTATCGCCATGCCGCGTTCGTTGAGTTCGGCGAGGAGGTTGTTGATGACCCAGTTGGCGACTTTTTTCGGGGCGGCGGAATCTTTGGCGGCGGTTTCGTAGTAGTCCGCGAGGGCCTGCTCGGAAGCGAGGACGGAGGCGTCGTAGTGAGTGATCGCATACTCCCTCTCAAATCGCGCGACCTTCTCGTGGGGCAGCTCGGGAAGCTGCTCGCGCACGCGCCCGAGGAGTTCGGTGGTGCGAACGGGAAGCAGGTCGGGGTCGGGGAAGTAGCGGTAGTCGTGCGCGTCCTCTTTGGTCCGCATCAATTCGGTGCGGCCGATCTCGTCGTTCCACCGCCAGGTCGCCTGGGTGAGGGAGCGTCCCGCTTCGAGTTCGTCGATCTGGCGTCCGATCTCGTAGTGCAGGGAACGCCGCACGGCGGAAACGGAGTTGAGGTTTTTCAGCTCGATCTTGGTACCGAGTTCGCTCTGGTGCGACGGGCGCACGGAGATGTTCACATCACAGCGCATCTGTCCTTTCTCCATATCGGCATCGGAGACGCCGCTGTAGACGAGAATCTGCCGGAGGGAGTTGAGATAGGCGACGGCTTCCTCGGGGGAATCGATCTCCGGTTCGGAGACAATCTCCATGAGAGGCGTCCCGGCGCGATTGAAGTCTATGGTGGTGTAGGTGGAATGGTGGGTCGATTTGGCGACGTCCTCCTCGAGATGGATGCGGGTGAGGGACACTTTTTTCCCGGGCGCGGCAATGTCTTTTTGCGCGTCTTTGGGATAGGCCAGTTCGTAGAGCGGGACCGAACCTCCGAGGCAGAGCGGCAGATCGAACTGCGAGATCTGATAGTTTTTCGGCATGTCGGGGTAGAAGTAGTTCTTGCGATCCCACTTCACGATTTCGGGGGTGGTGCAGCCGAGCAGTTGTCCGGTCAGGATGGTGCGTTCGATCGCCCCGAGATTGAGTTTGGGCAGGGCCCCGGGAAGGCCGAGACAGGTCGGACAGGTGAGGGTGTTGGGCGGCTCGCCGAAACGCACCGCACAGCCGCAGAACATTTTGCTCCGGGTTTTCAATTGGACGTGGACCTCGAGTCCGATGCTGGTGATGTAGTCCGGCGTGGCCATGAAATAAGGATCGGTCAAATCGGTCGAATGGGTCAAAGGGTGTTGTCGGGGAGCGGGGGGGCGGTGAGCTCCGGGGGTGGTTCGATCGAGGCGACGAAGGCGTCGACGGCGGGTCTCAGGACGAGTCGGCGCAAGTCCCGCGCGATCGCCGGATCGGAGGCCGCTTTCTCCACGGCGGGATCGGTGACGAGGGCGAGGCGGTCGAGGTTTTTCGCGGCGGTGGCGACGCCGGGATCGGTCGCGAGCTGTTGCCACAGCGGCATTTCGGCGAACACGGCGGTCTCGGGATGGGTGAGGAGGTAGGGCTTCAGGAAATTGGAGGTCGAGGCGAGGGTGAGGGCGGCGGCGTTGCGCTTGCCGCGATGGCTGTAGGGATCGATGAAATCCAGCGCCGGAGCGACACCGGGAAGGCTCTCGATGCCGTTGCGCCAGGTCGCGGAGAGCGGATAGGGCGGGATGCGTCCCCCCATTGCGCTGATCCCGTCGCGGGAAAGGGAATCGATGTAGTTCAACTCCTGCACGGTGCCGGCCACGCGGATGCAGTTGAACAGGAAAAAGAGAACCACGGCGCTGGGAAAGAGGGAGAGGAGCCCGCCGGGGATGCCGTCAACGGCCCAATGGAACCAACCGTCGGGATTGAAAAAGGCCCGAAAGGCAAATCCGAAGAGGACGCGGCTGATCGCGTAGACGAGGACGGCGAGTCCGGCGGAAATCCCGGCGGAGACTTTCCAGGTCGGATCGAGGTCGAGGAAGGTTCCGGCGAGGGCGGGCAGAAAATGGATCCCGGCGTAAAAGGCGGCCAGGGCGAGGGCGGCGGCGAGCCCGGAGGCGAGGATTTTCACCACCCCGTGTTTCATCGCGGAGAGGAAAACGATCACCACGAAGAGCACTCCGATGAGAATGCCGGTAAAATCACTGTAGCTGTTCATCGTGCCGCGCTTCCTCCGGTTCCGTCGTGTCCCGCTCCCGGGACGTCTTCCCCGCAGAGGGCGCGCTGGCGCAGCATGTGATCGACGAGGACGAGCGCCGCCATGGCTTCGACCATGGGCACGGCGCGGGGGAGGACGCAGGCGTCGTGACGCCCCCGACCTTTGAGTTCGGTGTCGTGGTAGTCCGTCGAGACGGTGTCCTGGGCGGTCATGATGGTGGCGGTGGGTTTGAAGGCGACCCGAAAGAGGATGTCCTCCCCGTTGGAAATGCCCCCCTGGACGCCGCCCGAGCGATTGCTGGTGGTGCGCACCCGGCCGTCTTCCATGCGGAACGGGTCATTGTGCTCGCGCCCGGTCATCTCCGTCCCCGCGAAACCGGATCCGATCTCGAATCCCTTGGTCGCGGGGAGACTCAGCATGGCTTTGGCAAGGTCGGCCTCGAGCCGGTCGAAAACGGGCATGCCCAGGCCGACGGGAACATTGCGGATGAGGCAGCCGACGACACCACCGACGGAGTTTCCCTCGCCACGGACCCGCTTGATGAGGTCGATCATGGGTTCGATGGCCTCGGGATCGCCGGTGCGAACGATGTTCGATTCTATGCTCTCGCGGGTCACGGTCGCGGGATCGATCTGCGCCCGTATCGCCCCGATGGACTCGACAAAGGGGAGAATCTCAAGATCGGGGGCGAAACAGGTCGCGATGACTTTTTTGGCGATCGCGGCGGCGGCGACACGACCGATCGTCTCGCGGGCGCTGGAGCGCCCCCCGCCCTGCCAGTTGCGGATGCCGTACTTGGCCTGGTAGGTGTAGTCCGCGTGGGAGGGTCGGAATTTGTCCCTCATCTCCGAGTAGGCCTCGGGGCGATGATCCTTGTTGCGCACCAAAATCGCGATGGGACTGCCGAGGGTGAGGCCCTCGAAGGTGCCGGAGAGGATCTCGGCCTGGTCGGCCTCGTTGCGCGGGGTCGTGATTTCACTCTGGCCGGGACGCCGCCGGTCGAGGTCGACCTGGATGTCGGCTTCGGTCAGGGGAACGCGCGGCGGACAGCCGTCCACGACAACCCCCACCCCGCCGCCGTGGGATTCCCCCCAGGTGGATATCTGAAAAAGCTGGCCAAATGTCGATCCCATAAAACTCTGCGAATGAACCGGAATCGGAGAGACAGTCAAACAACTTCCTCGGCTGACTTCGCGCGGGGAGTCCCGGCGTTCTTTCCGATCCTCTTCTCGTTATCGGTGCAAGCGGGCCAACTCGCGTTCCACTTCGCGGTGGTGGGCGCGCTCTTTGAGGTCCTGGCGTTTGTCCCTTTGATCCTTGCCTTTGCCGACCCCGATCTCCACTTTGACCTTCCCGTTCTTCCAATACAAGCGGAGCGGCACGAGGGTGAGGCCCTGCTGCTCAGTCACGGCGGCGAGCCGCCGGATCTCGCGCTTGTGGAGGAGGAGCCGCCGGTTCCGCAGGGGGACGTGGAACTCGTGGCTGGCCTGTTCGTAGGGGCGGATGTCGCAGTTGTACAGCCAGAGCTGTCCCTTGTCGACGCGGGCGTAGGACTCGCTGATATTGATCCTCCCGGCGCGGATGGATTTCACCTCCGAGCCCTTCAGCTCGATCCCCGCCTCGTATTTGTCCGAGATGTGGTAATCCCGCCTGGCTTTGCGATTGCTGGCGATGTCGCTCATAAAAAAATTCGTTTTCTCCGTCACAGTTTCTCTCGCGAGAACAAATTTGGTTGGATTCCAATTCCCCCCCTCGGAATCCAAAAATAACCCCGGTGCCGCTTTCGCGACACCGGGGCCCTCCTCCTTATCAGATCGAGCGGGGTTTCGAAGTCATCATCGGAACCCCGCTCTCTCACATCTTTTTAGGCAAAATAGGGCGATGCGGCAAGCAAAATTGAGCAACATTTTCTTTTTGCGACTCAGACACTCACCGCAGGGGGCGAATCCGAATGTTTTTCCAAGAGACATCATAGGGTCCGGTCCCGGCCTTGATACCGTGCACCTGCAAGCCGATATGCCCCTTGGGATGGGACTTGTAGACCGCTTCGTGGGTCAGGTCGGCCACGGCGACACCATTGATAAAAGTCTGAATGCGAGGGCCTTTCGCCACCACGCGGAAATGATTCCACTCTCCGTTTTTTACGTGTTCATGGGAGTGTCCGGCGTCCTGGGGTTCGGGCGAAAGCCATCCCAGACCGGTCGCTTCCCCGTAAATGTAGCCCGCCTGACCGGGCGAAGCCTCGATTTCCACCTGCGGGCCGAAGAAACGGGCGAGGTCCTTGGCGGGCTTGCCGTCTTTCCCGCTCGTGGCGAGATCAGCCTCGGATTTTTCGCGGGAGCGGATTTGCACACCGGAGTTGAGGCTGTCGTGGACTTTCACGTCGAACTCCAGCTCGAAATCGCCGTATTGCTTTTCACTGAGCAGAAAGGTGTTCGGGCTGCCCTCGACCGTCTCACCACGGATCGCGCCGTCGACCACGGAGTAGGTGGCCGCGCCCAGCGTGGACGGCTTCCAACCGTCGAGAGTTTTGCCATCGAAAAGACTGACCCAATCCCCGGCGGGATCGGCGGCGACAGAGACACCCCAGGCGAGCAGGGCGAAGGCGGAAAGGAACAGCGGTGTTTTCATCATGACGGAATTGGAATATAACTCTTCCCGCTCCGCTGTCGCCGCCCTCATCGCGCCTCCCTCCGGAGCAAACACCGCGCCCCCTCGGAAAAAGCGGCGAAAATATTTCTCTTACTGGCACTTGATTCAGCCGAAATTCAACGTACAGGTTGCCCTCCGTGTAACTCCGTGGTGTAACGGTAGCACAACAGATTTTGGTTCTGTTTGTCAAGGTTCGAATCCTTGCGGGGTTGCCACTTTTCGAATCCCATCGGATCGACCTTCCGCCGCTCGCGGTCTCTCCCCCCGGTGCGATCCTCCGCCCGTGCTCGGGTTTTGTTTTCCATGAAGTACTCCAGCACCCTGCGAACGATCCTCGTCCTGGGGCGGGTCTCGAATCTCCCGACGGTGTGGAGCAACGTGCTGGTCGGCTGGTTTCTCGCGGGCGGTGCCTGGAATCTCGAACTCGTCTGGCTCCTCCTCGGCATGAGCCTCGTCTACGTCGCAGGGATGACCCTCAACGACGCTTTCGACGCCAAATGGGACCGGAAGCACGGCGCCGACCGCCCCATCCCCCGGGGCGATATCTCCGAGGCCATCGTCTGGGTGATCGGAGCCGCCCAGCTCGTCGTCGGGGTGGAAATTCTCCTCGGCCTGACGTCCGTCGACACCCTCCTGGCCGCCCTCCTCGTCCTTGCGGTGCTCCTCTACAACTGGCTCCACAAGCACCATGCCAGCTCGGTCCTACTGATGGGGGCCTGCCGCGCCCTCGTCTATCTCGGGGCCGCCAGCGCCGTCGCCGTCCACACCGAGGCGCTGATGGTGCCGCCCCTCGTCTGGCTGGTCGCGGGCGGGGTGGTCCTCTACATCGCCGGACTGACCCTGGCGGCCCGGCGCGAACACCTCGCCTCGCCCGGCAGCGTGGCCACTCTGCCCCGGTTGCTCCTGATGCTGCCGGTGCTCTTCCCCCTCTTCAGCTTTCGCTACGTTCCTTCCACCCCCGTCACCTACGCCCTCGTCGCCGCCGGTGTCCTCGGGGTGTGGTCCTGGCTCCTCCTCACGAGAAAAGCGCTGGGGGAAAAAATCCCCCTCGGGATCGCCCGGGGGATCGCCGGAATCGCCTGTTTCGACGCCGCCACAGTGGTCTTCGCCGACTGGCGAGCCGCCGTCCTCTGCCTCGTTTTTTTCGTCCTGGCCCTCGGAGCCCAACGAGTCATCCCGGCGACCTGAGCGATCGCGGGAAGCCATCGCGGGGAGGATTCCGCTTGCGGATGATCGCGCTTGCGACACCGTGATCCCCCGCCCTCCGCCCCCGCGATGACGACCGGCTTTCAATCCCTCTGCGTATTCTGCGGTTCCCAACCGGGAACCCGACCCGCCTACCTCGAGTCGGCCCGTGCCACCGGTCGGCTTCTCGCCGAGCGGGGCATCCGCCTGGTCTACGGCGGGGGCAGCGTCGGCATGATGGGGGCGCTCGCCGATGCCGCTCTCGAGGCGGGCGGCGAGGTGATCGGAGTCATCCCCCAGTTCCTGATGGAACGCGAGCTGGGCCACAAGAACGTCACCCGGCTGGAAGTGGTCGCCACGATGCTGGAGCGCAAGAAACGCATGGCCGAACTCTCCGACGCCTTCCTCACCCTGCCCGGCGGAATCGGCACCCTCGACGAGCTTTTTGAAATGCTCACCTGGATCCGTCTTGCCGTGCATACCAAACCGAGCGGACTCCTCAACGTCGCGGGATTTTACGACGAACTGATCGCCTTTTGCGGAAAAACCCAGGTCGAGGGCGGATTCATCAGCGCCGGCGACGCGGCCAATCTTGTCGCCGACAAATCGCTCCCCACCCTGCTGGAAAAACTTGAAGAAGCGGCCCGACGCGGTCCAAGCTCCCTCTATCTGTCATGAAAGCGTACCTCGACCTCGTCGACCACGTCCTCACCCACGGCAAAGAACGCGGCGATCGCACCGGCGTCGGCACCATCGGTGTCTTCGGGGCGCAGGCCCGCTTCGACCTGCGCGAGTCCTTTCCCTGCCTCACCACCAAAAAACTCCACCTCCGCTCCATCATCCACGAGTTGCTCTGGTTCCTCAAGGGAGAGACGAACATCGCTTACCTCAAGGAGAACGGTGTCAGCATCTGGGACGAATGGGCCGACGAAGAGGGCGATCTGGGCCCCGTCTACGGAAAACAATGGCGCTCCTGGTCGTCGGGCGGAAAGGGAGACACGATAGACCAGATCGCCCGCGTCGTGGAATCAATCCGAAATCATCCGACAAGCCGCCGCCACATCGTGAGCGCGTGGAATCCGGCCGACGTGGAGGAAATGGCCCTGCCGCCCTGCCATGCCCTGTTCCAGTTTTATGTCGATCCCACGAGCAGGGAACTGAGCTGCCAGTTGTATCAGCGCAGCGCCGATATTTTCCTCGGCGTGCCGTTCAACATCGCCTCCTACGCCCTTCTCACCCTGATGATGGCCCAGGTCTGCGATCTCAAACCCGGCGAGTTCGTCCATACCTTTGGCGATCTCCACCTCTATCAGAACCACCTCGATCAGGCCCGCCTGCAGCTCACCCGCGAGCCGCGCCCCCTTCCGGTGATGAAGCTGAATCCCGCCATCCGGACGATAGACGGCTTTCGCTTCGACGACTTCGAACTGGTCGGCTACGATCCCCACCCCGCCATCAAAGCGCCCATCGCCGTATGAGCCGCCCCCGACTCCAAGCCGTCGTGGCGATGGCCTCCAACCGGGTCATCGGTCGAGACGGCGGCCTGCCCTGGCGGCTCCCCGAGGATCTGAAATGGTTCAAAAAAATGACCCTCGGCGCTCCCGTCGTGATGGGGCGGAAAACAATGGACTCGCTCCGGGGTCCCCTCCCGCGACGGCGCAACATCGTTCTCTCGCGAACGCTCCCCGAGGTCGCCGACGGATTTGAACTCGTCCGCAGCGTCGAGGAAACCCTCGCCCTGCTCGCCGGGGAAGAGACCGCCTCCATCATCGGCGGAGCCCGGATCTACGAAGAGATGATCCCCCTCTGCGACGAAGTCCTCCTCAGCTACGTGTTCCAGCCCTACGAAGGGGACACGGTGCTGCCGGAGTTTGAGGACGGATTCATCGTGAGAGAGATCCTCTTCCGCAACGAGGACTTCGAGCTGCGGCGTTACGTGCGGCGCGAAAGGAAAGTCGACACCCGGGGATAAGCGGAAGCCCCGACGAGCGACAGGTCCCGCCATCGGGTATGCGGTGGTCACTCCGCTCTTATTTGCTTGCAAAATGAGTACTTCCTTGTAGTTAAGGAAACTTAACAAATGCTGTGTTTATGAAAAATTCGCGCGTTTTCCTCACTCTTGGCCTTGTCGGCCTTTGTTTCTCTCTGGTTTCCTGCGCCAGCACCGGCAGGAGTGGCGCATCCGGTGCCAGCTCGATCGACGACACCGCCCGCTATCTCGCCGGTCTGCCGGGAGGCGTGCGCAACGACCTCGCTCTCAGCCGCAACTCTCCCGAGTGGAAAGCTCACCAGAGTCGCATGGATCGTCTCTGGGCCGTCCATTCGGGGCGGCGCACCCATATCAGGAAATTCCGAGGAGAACTCGGCCGGCTCGGATCGCCCGGACTGCTTTTTTATCCCTTCGGCGGTCCCGATTATCTCCACGCCGCCGAACTGTTTCCGGGGGCATCGAACTACATTCTCGTCGGTCTCGAAGGGGTCGATCCCATGCCCGGGCTGACGAGCCTCGGTGCCGGGGATCTCAACCGCGGTCTCGCGGGCACGGCCAACGCCCTCCGCACCGTGACCGAGGCGAGTTATTTCGTCACCACCGAGATGCGGGCCGATCTCCGGAATTCCCCGCTGCGCGGCACCCTGCCCATCCTCCTCGCCCAGATCGCCCGCGACGGACGCACCGTGCAGTCGGTGGACGCCGTCGGCATCGACGCGGGGGGTCGGCTCACCTCCCGCGCCGCCGGTGCCGCCTGCCCCGGCTGGCACATCCGGGCGGGCGGAAAAAACATCTATTATTTCCAGGAAGACCTCTCCAACGGCGGCCTCGGGGATCGCCGCATCCTCCAATTCGTCAGCAGCAAGGGCGATCCCGTCACCTTCGTGAAGAGCGCCAGCTACCTGATGCACGAAGGCCGTTTCTCGACGATACGCGACTACATCGTCCATTCCTCCCGAGGTCTCGTGCAATGCCCCTCGGGCGTGCCCTATCGTTACCTGAAAAACACCGATTGGAACCTGAAGCTCTTCGGCAACTACCGAGGCGCCCAGGATCCTTTCACCTCCTACCGTCAGGCCGATCTCATCGAAGCCTATGCGACGCGGGCGCATCCGGTCCGGCCCATGACCTTCGGCATCGGCTATCTCTACCGTCCCGAAAACACCTGTCTCATTGTCGGACAGCGCTGAACGGACTATCGTGTCCGGATGAAACTGGCGCGTATGCCGGACGGCGGTCCGGAGATTTTTTTCACCCTCCAGGGCGAGGGCCGCAACACCGGGCTGCCCTCGGTCTTCGTCCGCGCCTCGCTCTGCAATCTCCACTGCCGCTGGTGTGACACCGACTACACCTGGAACTGGGAGGGCACCCCCTTTTCCCACGAAAAAGACGCCGACCCCGCCTACCGCAAATTCCGGCGCGAAGAGCAGATCCTCGATCTCTCTCCGGACGAGATTGTCGCGGCGGTGGCGGAATATCCCTGCCATCACTACGTTTTCACCGGAGGCGAACCGCTCCTCCAGGAAAAGGACTGGTGCGCACTCATGGCCGCCCTCTCCGCCGCGGCACCGGAATCCACCTTCGAGGTCGAGAGCAACGGCACCCTGCTGCCGGGCGCGGAATTTCTCCGGCGCATCGACCAGATCAATCTCTCGCCCAAGCTGGAAAATTCCGGCGTCGCGCGGAAGTTGCGCTACCGGCCCGAGGTTCTCCGCTCCCTCGCCGCGACGGGAAAAGCGGACTTCAAATTTGTCATCGGCGATGAGGCCGATCTCGCCGAAGTGCTCGCCCTGCTCGACGAGGTTCCCGTTCCGCCGTCCCGCGTTTTTCTGATGCCCAAGGCGCTCACCGTGGCCGAACTCGAAGCCAACCAGTTCCGCGTCGCGACCCTCGCACAGGAGCACGGATTCCGCTATTCGGACCGCCTCCACCTGCGCCTGTTCGGAGCGAAGCGCGGGGTGTGAGGCAACGTGTCCTCCCCCGTCAGGCGAAGGTCTCGTATTGCCGGATGTACCCCTCCCACTGCATCGGGCGCATCGCGTAGACGCCCTGGGCGTGGCGACCGACGCCGGGATCGAAAATTTCCCAACCGAACTCGGAAGAACGACGACCGTAGTCAAAGCGGTAGATCCAGTCTCCGAACTCGTCCTTCCGCCAGAGTTCGGGATCGTTTCCGGACACCGCCTCGGCGAATTCCCAGACGCTCTGGATCAGCTCCCGCTCGTAGCCGCGGCGGGAGAGGGAGGACTCATCCCGAGTCGACCGCTCTTCCGAAAACACCGGCCCTCCCGAAGACGGAAACGTCCCCCGCCGGCCCGGTGCGCCCGGGGAAATCTCTTCCATGCCGGCCAGTTCCGACAGTCCGCCCTCTTCCGATCTGCTGTGGTCGTAGAACATGAGTAATCTTTTGAACAGATGAATTCTACAACGAAAACCCGGGAAGCAAAATGGAAAATCCCCCGGTGCCGAAAATTTCTTTCGCGGGGGCACGAACCGGACGGTCTACGCCGAGTGATAGTCCTGCAGCGCCCGCACGTCCACTTCACTGCCCTGCAGGGACCGGATCGCCCGCAGAGCCGCGTCGGCACCGCGCAGGGTGGTCATGATGGGAATGCGGTTCTGCATCGCGGCGGTGCGGATCTTCACCTCGTCGGCCCTCGGATTTTTCCCGCTGGGGGTGTTGATGACCAGCGCCATGTCCTCGTTTTTCATCAGGTCGATGACGTTGGGACGCTGACCGCTGGCGAGTTTGGGAAGAATGTTCACCGCGATGCCCGCCGCGCGGATCTCGCCGCCCGTCCCGCTCGTCGCATAGATCGTGAACCCCAGGTCGGCGTATCCCCTGGCGAGGCGGACGACGTTGGGGCGATCCGCTTCCTTGACGCTGATAAACACATTGCCCCGCGTCGGCAGGCTGCCCCCCGCCGCCATCTGGCTCTTGGCGAAGGCGAGTCCGAGGTCGGGGTCCATCCCCATGACCTCGCCGGTGCTCTTCATCTCGGGGCCGAGGATGATGTCCACCCCGGTGAATTTGCTGAAGGGAAAAACGGCCTCTTTGACGCTGTAGTGTTTCGGATGCACCTCACCGGTGAAGCCCAGCTCCTTCAGCGTTTTTCCAGCCATGATCTTGGCGGCGAGTTTCGGGAGGGGCACTCCTATCGCCTTGCTCACAAAAGGAGCGGTGCGGCTGGCGCGGGGATTGACCTCGATGACGTAGAGATCGTCGCCTTTCACCGCGAGCTGCATGTTCATGAGCCCGCGCACCTCCAGGGCAACCGCGAGTTTTTTGGCGGCGTCGCGGATGCGGTCCTGCATCGCGGCGGAGAGGGAAAAGGGCGGAATGACACAGGCGCTGTCGCCCGAGTGAATCCCGGCCTCTTCGATGTGCTCCATGATCGCTCCGATCACGGTGGTCTCGCCGTCGCTGATGCAATCGACATCGACCTCGGTGGCGTCCTCGAGGAAGCGGTCCACGAGGACGGGACGGTCGGGCGTGGCCTCGACCGCGTTGCTCATGTAGTGGGTCAGTTCCTCGTCGCTGTAGACGATCTGCATGGCCCGGCCGCCAAGGACAAAACTGGGGCGCACCAGGCTGGGGTAGCCGATGCGCCGGGTGATCTCGAGGGCTTCCTCCAGCGAGGTGGCGGTGCCGCTGGGAGCCTGGTCGAGGCCGAGTTCGTCGAGGAGGGCGGCAAAGTACTTGCGGTCCTCGGCCAGTTCGATGCTCTTGGGCGAGGTCCCGATGATGCGGACGCCGTTTTCCTCGAGCCCCTTGGCGAGGTTCAGCGGGGTTTGGCCGCCGAACTGGACGATGACGCCGAGAACCTGGTCGTCGCGGTTTTCCCGCTCGTAGATGTTGAGCACGTCCTCGAGGGTGAGGGGCTCGAAGTAGAGTTTGTCCGAGGTGTCGTAGTCGGTCGAGACGGTCTCGGGATTGGAGTTGACCATGATGGTCTCGTAGCCGAGTTCGCGCAGAGCGAAGCTGGCGTGGACGCAGCAATAGTCGAACTCGATTCCCTGTCCGATGCGGTTGGGACCGCCGCCGAGGATGATGACCTTCTTCTTGTCGCTGTCGCGGACCTCGTCCTCGATCCCGTAGGTGGAGTAATAGTAGGGCGTGAAGGCTTCGAACTCCGCCGCGCAGGTGTCGACGAGGCGATAGGTGGGAAGGACGCCAAGGGCTTTTCGCCGCTCCCGCACCACCGGTTCGGGCAGGCCGGAACCGACCGCGATCTGCCGGTCCGAAAACCCGAGCCGCTTGGCGCGACGCCAGTCTTGTGGATCCGACGTCCCTCCGGATTCGTCCGACGCGGGCAACTCCTCCCGCGCCCTCACAATTTCCTCGATCTGCCGCAGGAACCATCTGTCGATCTTCGTTAGGGAGAACACTTTTTCGATATCCCACCCGCGGGCCAAAGCCTGCGCGAGGAAGAAAATGCGTTCGGCGTTCGGCACGCTCAGTTTGGTGGTGAGGGTCTCGTCATCCAGCTCGACATCCGCTCCGTCGCCGATCAGCCCGAAGCGCTTGATCTCCAAGCTCCGCAGCGCCTTTTGCAGGCTCTCCTTGAAGGTCCTCCCGATCGCCATGGCCTCGCCGACGGACTTCATCTGCGTGGTGAGGGTCTCCTCGGCGCCGGGGAATTTTTCGAAAGTGAAGCGCGGCACCTTGGTCACGACGTAGTCGATGGTCGGCTCGAAGCTGGCCGGAGTCTCGCGGGTGATGTCGTTGCGAATCT
>CAYLJC010000009.1:0-6764 GCA_964383345.1 uncultured Akkermansia sp.
GGTTGCGGTTTTGGTTCGGCGATTTCCTTCTCCGCAGGAACGGTCTCCCCGCGCCGCATCCGCTCCCACTCGTCGAGGAGACTGGAGTCAATCCCCCGCAAGATCGTTTCAAAAAAAGTTTCCGCCTCCTCCACTTCGGGGGTCTTCAGGAGCGGCGGAACGGTTTGCGCGAGCACTTTGTAGACATCGGAGAGATGGCGCAGGAGGACTCCCTCGCTGCGCTCGAGACCATAGGATTTGATATAATCTTCGAACGACCGCCAGTTCTCGAACATCTCGCGGGCGATCGACTTCGGACGGACCAAAGCCTCTTTGGCCCAGGGATTGCGGAGGACAAATTCGTTGTAGGTCGCGTAGATAAATTCTTTTCCCGGCTGGGGATGCTCCACCTCGTCGAGCCGTTCGAGGCGCTCCTCGTACTCGACTCCATCGGCTTTCATCCCGGCCATCAAAGCGGTTTTGGCTTTGTCGACCTGACAGCGGAGCACGGCGGCGGGATCTTCGAGGATGGACTCCACCAGCGAGAGGACTTGCAGGGCATATTCGGGATCCCCCGGTTCCAGTTTCGGAATCGCTTCCAGCAGGAAAAGACCGAGGGCCTGGTTCAGCGAAAAATCCTCCTGCAGCTCGATATTGAGCTCCACCTTCGCGGGGCCGCGCCGTTCGTTCCAGCGGATGATGGAGAGAATCCTCCCCTCGACCAGCCCGCGAAAGAGGGAAAAAGCGCGCTTCCGCCACTTCCGTTTGGCCGCGTCGCTCTCGTGGCAGTCGGCGATGAGTTGGCGCAGGGCGGCACAGCCGTCTTCGTCGCGGCGGCTCAGGAGATGCAGCAACATGCCGTGGTTCACCGAAAAGCTCGAACCCAGCTTCTCCGGCGGTGACTCGATGAGACTCCGGAAGGTCGTTTCGTCCCACATCACAAAACCTTTCTCGGGGGGCTTCTGTTTGACAAAACGGCTCTTTTTTCCTTTCGCCTCCGCCCTCTCCTCGCCCTTGCGATTGGCGATGACATGCTCGGGAGCCTGGGCGATGACGTAGCCACGGGTGTCGTAGCCACGCCGCCCGGCGCGTCCCGCAATCTGGTGAAAATCGCGCACCGCGAGGGTCTTTGTCTTTTGCCCGCTGTATTTGAAAAGCTGCGTGAAAAGGACTGTTTTGATAGGAACATTCACCCCGACCCCGAGGGTGTCGGTGCCGCAGATGACCTTGAGCAAACCTTTTTGGGCGAGCTTCTCGATGAGGACACGGTATTTCGGGAGGAGTCCGGCGTGATGGATCCCGAGTCCGTGACGGATGAGTTTTTTCATCTCCTTGCCGTAGGGACTGCGAAAATCGGCATCGACGAGTTCGGCGGCGATGGCCTCCTTTTCCTCTTTCGAGCAGTAGTTGCGGCTCATCAGATTCTGCGCGGTCCGCGCGCAGGAGCGCTGCGTGAAATGCACGAGATAGATCGGTGCTTTTCCCGCCTCGACCAGCTCCTCGATCTTCTCTTCGAGAGCGGTGGTGCTGTACTCGAATTCCAGCGGCACGGGACGCTCCTCCGATCGCACGAGAACGGTTGGTGTCCCCGTCCGTTCCGTGATCGTTTTTTCAAAAAAGCCGGTATCTCCCAAGGTCGCGGACATGAGGAGGAATCTCGCCTGTGGCAAAGTCAGCAGAGGCACCTGCCAGGCCACGCCGCGCTGGGCGTCCGCGTAGTAGTGGAACTCGTCCATGATGAGATCGTCGACTTCCGCCGCCGAACCTTCGCGCAGGGCGAGATTGGACAGGATCTCCGCCGTGCAGCAGATCACCGGGGCCTGCGGATTCACCGTCGCGTCGCCGGTGATCATGCCGACCCGCTCCGGACCGAAGACCTGACAGAGCGAGAGGAATTTCTCGTTCGCGAGCGCTTTCACCGGCACCGTGTAATAGCAGCGGCGCTTCTGGCACACCGCACGGAACTGCACCGCCAGCGCAACGAGCGACTTGCCCGATCCCGTCGGGGTGTTGAGGATGACATTGTTTCCCGCGAAAAGCTCGAGGATGGCGGATTCCTGATGTGCGTAGGGTTCGATTCCCGCCTCTATCAGATAGCTGAGAAAGGCGTCGAGAATCGCGTCGTTGGAGGCAGGAAGGTCGAGGCGGTCGGGAGAAAGGAATGACATGAGAGGGTGGAGTCCTCGATCTGACCCTGTCGGCTCATTTGTCCAAAAAGGCAATCCCCTCCTGCTCCGGATACCAAACCCTCTCCAACCACAATCCGCTGGCGGGGGCGGTGGGGCCAACGGTCCGGCGGTCTCCGCTCGCGAGAATCGCCGCAAAGTCCTCTGCAGAGAGCCGTCCTTCCCCGACCAGTTTCAGCGTTCCCGCGATGCCGCGAACCATTTGTTTCAAAAAACCCGATCCAACGAGGCGGAGACGCCAGACCTGATGGTGCGAATCGGAAAAACTCCCGGGCCACCGCAGGATTTCACAGGTCACCTCCGCCTCGGCGATCCGGCGCACCGGCGAGACCGCTCCCGAGCGGGCGCTCGCAAAAGGGGAAAAATCGTGCTCGCCGAGAAGCGACCGCACCGCCGCCGCCATCGCCGCGCCGTCGAGGGGATGACGGCACCACATCGTGTAGCGCTGCAAGTGCGGCAGGTTCGTCGGCCCGACCTGGAAATAATAGCTGTATTGTTTTGCCGCCGTATGCCGGGCGTGAAACGCATCGGGCACCCGACCGAGTTGCAGGATGCGGAGACAATCCGGGAGGCGGAAGTTGAGGCCCTCGCGGAGGTTCTTTTCAGGACACGCTTCCGTTTCGAGGCGGAAATGGGCGACCTGGCCGCTCGCGTGGACGCCGGCGTCGGTGCGTCCGCTCCCCGTCACGGTGACCTCTTCGCCGCAGAGGTCGCGGATCGCCGCGACGATGGTTTCCTCGATCGCCGGCCGGACATTGGCGTGTTTCCCGACGCTTCGCTGCGTCTGCCATCCGCAGAAGTCCGTGCCGTCGTAAGCGAGTCGTATCGCGAATTTTCTTTTCATCGGGGGCCGGGGAAAGTTCCCCCTTTTTGCCATCGCGTCAGGTAAAAATCAATCGCGCGCGTTGCAAGTCGCCCCTGTCTCCGCGACACTTTTCCCGCCACCCGCCCGTCCCGGCGGCGGGCGACCCCGCGATGAATCCCGAACCTTTTCTCCGCTCCGCCGAAGCACATCTTCCCGATACCCTCGGTCTGCTCCGTCGCCTCGTCGAGGTGAACAGCTTCACCACTCATGCCACCGGGGTCGATACCGTCGGGCGGCTCACAGCGGAGGCCTTCGCCCCCCTCGGATTCCACCCCGAGTGGATCCCCGGCAAAACGAGGGATGCCGGGCATCACCTTTTTCTCCGCAAATCCGGCGGCGGCGAGGGCGATCCCATCCTCTTGGTAACTCATTCCGACACCGTCTTTTCCGCGGAAGAAGAATCCCGCAACGAGTTCCGTTGGGACGAGCGCCCGGAGGAGGGGCGCATCTACGGACCGGGAACGGTGGACAACAAGGGCGGCACCGCCCTGATCTGGATGATCCTCTCGATCCTGCGCGAGAACGCTCCCGATTTTTTTGAAAACACCTCCTGGGTGGTCGCTTCGAATGCCGCCGAGGAAGTCACCGGGGATGACTTCGCCCGCGCCGCCACCACGATCTGCGGAGGCTCCGCCGCTGCCGTGCTCGTTTTCGAAGGGGGGCCCGTCGATGAGCGGGACTGGCATATCGTCACCTCGAGAAAAGGTCGCAGCACCTGGAAACTCACCGCCGAGGGCCGCGCCGCCCACGCCGGGAGCCAGCACCGCGAGGGGATCAATGCGATCGACGCCCTCGCCGCCGTGCTCCCTGACATTGCCGCGCAAACGAGCGCGGAGGAAGATCGCACCGTCAACATCGGTCGTATTTCCGGCGGCACCGTCGTCAATCGCGTTCCCCACGAGGCCTTTGCCGAATGGGAATGCCGCGCCACCTCACCCGAATCGCTGCGGCGGGCCGACGAGTTTTTTGCCGCCCTTTCCGGCACCACGTCGGGCGGAGCCGTCCTCACCGCCACCCGCACGGGATTCACGTCACCGTGGCCCGGAGGCGACGGCGCCGCCGCGCTCTACCGGCACTGGGAAAAAGCGGCCGCAGTCATCGGGCTTTCCACTGTTTCCGTGCCTCGCGGCGGACTCAGCGATGCCAATCATCTCTGCCATCTCGGCCCGACCCTCGACACACTGGGGCCCTGCGGTGGCAACGCCCACTGCTCCGAACGCTCGCCCGAGGGCGGCAAACTGCCCGAGTTTGTCGAGCCGGGTTCGTTCGTGCCGAAGGCGGTCATGAACGCCCTCGCGTTGGTGGGGCTGGGAGAAAGGTGAGTGTGAGTTCTTATTTTCTGTTGTGTTGGGCGTAGATAATCAGATTCCGGACCAGTCGATATCGATCTTGTGTTTCAGGGAATTGAAAAGGCTTGGTGAGACGAGTTTTTCGCGATGTTGCAGGCGACCGAGCGGGATGCCCGGAGCGATGCCGAGCTTCTCTGCGAAGTTCCGAATATGGGATGCCGTTGGTTTGGAAGGCAGATTGGCGAGGAAGGCCCGCCACTCCTTTGCCGGGATCAGGAAATCGGCAGCCCATTGATTAGCCTCCTCCTCTTTGGGAGAATCCACGTCGCGTTTTTCGATGAAGACATCCCGTTTTCCGTGAAGCAGGATATGGGCGGCTTCGTGGAAGAAGGTGAACCAGAGAAGATCGTCCGTCTTGTAGCGGAGGCTGAGTTGAATGAGCGCTTTGTCCGGAGTGAGCCAACGGGTGAAGCCGAAGACGTGGGTTTTCGGCAACTCCGGCACCAGCACGAGAGCAACCCCTGCCTCCGCACAAAGGCGGCGGACTTCCGGCCAGACCTCGCGGGGGTTCCGCAAGGTAAGCGAGCGAATACTCTTGAGATGAGCAAGGAAGGTTTCCCTGTCGTAAGGCAGGCAATCGGATTGCCGGGCCAGCAATTCCCCGGCTCTCAGCCAAGCGCTCAAATCACCAAGATCACTTTTGAAACTTGCGGATTCTTTGGCCGCTCCACAGAGGCTGCCATAAGTGCCCTCCCACTGGATGGGACTGGCCACGCCGAAATAGCGCAGGAGATGACCGACACGCGCACCCGGGTTCTGAGTGGCGGCAACGAGTCCCAGAGAAACCATTTTTGTGTAAGAAAAACATTTCACCCAGCCGATCTCCTGTTGCTGGCGTGTTTCATCTTCCTGACGCGCAAGATGAGCGCGGTAGTTCGACTCCGCATTCGTCCAGAAGCCGGCAGGCACTCCGGTGACCTTTTCCAATTGAAGGGCGGTATCCGGGGTGATTTGCAAGGTGCCTTTGATGATTTGATTGATTTTGTTCAGGGGGCGCCCCATGCGGGTGGCCAGTTCTTTCTGGGTGAGGCCGAGTGCTTCCAGCGTCTCCAGCAGGGTCTCGCCAGGCGGGAAAACGCCATCAGGGGTAAAGATGAGTTTGGTGTTCATGATCAATGGGTGTCGGTGATTTGAATGACAGTGACGCTGGTGATGCGGGACCAATCGAGGCCACCGTCGAGCTTGCGCGGAGTCTCTTCATGGGCCGACGCCAGCAGGAGCCGATAGGGATGTTTCACATCCACAGAAATCTGTTCCTTGCGATCCGCCTTCAGTTCGTGAACCCGCGTCTGAGGCAGCTTGGCAAGTTCGTCAAGACTGGCCGCGGCGGCAATTTGCTGGAGGCGTAGCAGGATGCGTCTGCCGTTGTCGGGACCGTAAATGCGAAGGGTGTTCTTCCGGCTGTTCAGTAGTTTGGCGAGCTTCTTGTTGGCGAAGAACAGTTCCATGAGAAGAAATCCATGTCAATAAATCATTTACCCAAAAGGTCAATCAAATTAGGAAATCAGGAATTCACGCGAGAACCTCGGTGATGACCCGCGCTTCCTCCACGCCGGTGAGGCGCTGGTCAAATCCCTGATAGCGGTAGGTCAGGGTTTCGTGGTCCATTCCCAACAGGTGCATCATGGTGGCGTGAAGGTCGCGCACTTCGACGGGATTTTCGGCGACTTCGTTGCCGAGTTCGTTGGTGGCTCCGTAGCTCATTCCCCCTTTCACCCCGCCGCCCGCCATCCACACGGTGAAGGCGTCTTTCTGATGGTCGCGGCCACATTTTTCGGGGGATTCGTCGCCCTGCAACATGGGGGTGCGCCCGAACTCGGCCCCCCAGACAACGAGGGTCTCGTCGAGGAGTCCGCGTTGTTTCAGATCAAAGAGCAAGGCGGCGATGGGCTGATCGACTTCTTTTGTCAAATTCGCGAGGCGTCCTTTTTGATTTCCATGGGTGTCCCAATCTCCGTGGAACAGCTCGACAAAACGCACTCCGCGTTCGACGAGTCGGCGCGCCTGGAGGCATTGGGTGGCGAATTTGCCCCGGCCGTAACGCTGACGCGTGGCGGTGTCCTCCTGTGAGAGATCGACCAACTCGGGCACGGAGGCCTGCATCCGGAAGGCCATCTCGTATTGCTCGATGCGGGTGAGGATTTCGGGATCGCCGACGGACTCGAAGTGGTGCCGGTTGAGGGCGGCGATGCGGTCGAGGGTGGCGCGACGTTCAGCGCGGGTGACATTCTCCGGGTTGTTGAGATAGAGCACCGGATCGCCCTCCCCGCGCAGGGGCACGCCCTGATGAACGCTGGGGAGGAAACCCGACTTCCACAGATTCGCCCCCGCGCCGGGGGTGTTGCCGGTGAGGAAAACGACGTAGGCGGGGAGGTTCTCCGACTC
>CAYLJC010000009.1:6774-19162 GCA_964383345.1 uncultured Akkermansia sp.
GAGTTGGGCGGGTCCGTGGTTGAACTCGGTCGTGCGAACGGATTTCACGAGGCAGAGGTCGTCGGCGACGGTGCCGAGATGGGGAAGCAGTTCGGAAAGGGCGAGTCCGCTCCGCCCGTGCGGGTGGAAACGATAGGGCGATCCGAGCAGCTTGGGATGTCCCCGGAGAAAGGAAAAACGTTTGCCCGCGAAGAGCGACTCGGGGGCGGATTGGCGGTCGTATTTTCGCAGGACGGGTTTTTCATCGAAGAGATCGAGCTGCGAGGGAGCGCCGGTCATGTGGAAAAAGATCACCCTTTTCGCCCGCGGTGCCACGGAGTGAAAGGCGGCGGCGGGATCGGCGAGACTCTCGCGCTGGAGGAGCGACCCGAGCGCAAGCGCACCGATCCCGACTCCGGTGCGGGAGAGGAAGCGGCGGCGATCCGATTCAAAATCCAGGTCCATTCTCAAACAACTGAACAGCTAAAAATCCTCATGAGCGGGTGATCGTTTCGTGCAGGTTTAGGAGAATCGTCGCGATCTCCCGCCAGGCTTTTTCCTCCGACCCGGACACATCACGCACCGTTTCGAAGGCGGAGCGCAGGAGTTGTCGTTCGGGTTCGCGGGGCGCTCTTGTCAGGACGGAGCGGAAAGCCCATTGCATCCGCGACTCCAGGGTGGCACCGCCTTCGTTGAGAATGCGTTTTGCGAAAGCGTCGGTGATCTCGAGGTAAACGGGATCATTGAGCAGGGTGAGCGCCTGCAGCGGGGTGTTGGAAACATCACGCTGGACGACGCAGGAGGAGCGGTCGGGAGCGTCGAAGTTGGCGAAGCTCGGGTAGTGAGCGTTGCGACGCCAGAGGGTGTAGACCCCGCGCCGGTAGGCGTCTTCACCACGGGAAGGCAGGTAATGGATCTCCGAGGCCCCGGCTCCCTTGCGCCAGAAATTATCGGGTTGATAGGGACGCACGCTGATGCCGTGGCGACGGGGACTGAGGAGACCGCTGATGGCGAGAGCCTGATCGCGGATCATCTCGGCGCCGAGGCGGTGGCCGGGGTGGTGCCAGAGCCATTGATTGCGCGGATCGCGTGTCGCGGAGACTTCGTTCACGGCGATGGATTGCCGGTAGGTCGCGGAGAGGAGAAGGCGGCGCAGCGCTTTTTTCATGGACCAGGCGTCTTCCTCGATGAAGGCGACGGCGAGGAAATCGAGTAGCTCGGGATGAGTGGGTTTTTCGCCACGGAGGCCGAAGTCTCCCGGAGTGGTGACGAGTCCCTCGCCGAAGATCCCGATCCAGAGCCGGTTGATGCAAGCGCGGGCGACGAGCGGATTGGCGGGATCGACGAGCCATTGCGCGAGCCCGAGCCGGTTGCGCGGGGATTCGTCGCGAAAGGGATGCAGCGCCGCCGGGGTGGCGGGAAACACCCTTTCCCCCGGCGAGAGAAAATCGCCGCGCTTCGCCACGAAGGTGGCACGGGGGGTGGGAAGCTCCTCGAGAATGCGGACCTCTTTTTTGCGCTGCGCGGTGAGACGCGTTTCCCTCGTCTCGACTTCGGCAAAGCGGCGGTT
Source organism: uncultured Akkermansia sp. (assembly GCA_964383345.1). Taxonomy (GTDB): domain Bacteria; phylum Verrucomicrobiota; class Verrucomicrobiia; order Verrucomicrobiales; family DEV007; genus Arctic95D-9. Next base: position 8,324 of record CAYLJC010000009.1, read on the forward strand.
CAGCGCGGGATTTTTCAGAGCCAGTTGTTTGGAGAGGGCGCGGCACTGGCGGAGACTCATTTCGCGATCCTGCTCGAGGATGCTTTTGATTTCATCGGGCAGATTGTCACGGGCTTGGGGATCTTTCTTGAAACGGCTTTCAACCGCCTCGAGGAGGTCGCTCCGCAGGTCGGCGAGGGCGGTTTCGTATTCGGCCTCGGCGGCGAGTTCGGCGTCGATGTCCCCCATGCTTCGTCTCACTTCCAGAACCGGTCCGATGTGGATCATATTCGACATGCCCATCTCCTTGCCTTCCTGCCGCGACTCCATCGGGGTGTTGTTGAAAAAGGCAAACAGCTCGTAATATTCCCGGGTGGAAATCGGGTCGTATTTGTGGTTGTGGCATTGGGCGCAACCGACCGTGCTGCCGAGCCAGATCGTGCCGGTGGTGTTGACGCGGTCGACGATTTGTTTGTAGTGATCCTCCTCGGGATCGGTTCCGGCTTCGAGATTGAGAGGGCTGTTGCGGTGAAAGGCGGTGGCCACCTTCTGCGATTCGGTCGCGTCGGGAAGGAGGTCGCCGGCGAGTTGTTCGATGGTAAATTGATCGAAGGGTTTGTCCTCGTTCAGTGCCGCGATGACCCAGTCGCGCCAGGGCCACATGTTGCGGGGAGTGTCCCGTTGGTATCCTTCGGAGTCGGCGTAGCGGGCGAGATCGAGCCAGGGCACGGCCCATTTTTCGCCGTAGGCGGGAGAGGCGAGGAGTTCGTCGACGAGGCGGACATAACGTTCGAAAGACGGATCGGCGAGGAACTCTTCGCGCTGCTCGGAGGAGGGCGGCAGTCCGGTGATGTCGAGGCAGACCCGGCGGAGAAGGTTGGCGGGGTCGGCTTCGGGATTGAGGGAGAGCCCGTTTTTTTCCAGTTCGGCGAGAATGAAAAAATCGATTCCGTTCGGGTGACGGTCCGGCGAAAACGAAGTCGCGGTCGCGGGGGGAGGGATGCGTTTCGGAGCGAGGTAGGACCAGTGACGCGGCGGTCTCCAACCATCGTCGGGCCAGTTCGCCCCCTCTTCGATCCAGCGTTGCAACAGGGTGATCTCATCGACCGAAAGGGTTCCCCCCTGGAGCGGCATGCGTTTTTCGGGATCGGGTTCGGTGACCGCGCGGAACAGTGCGGAAGTCGCCGGATCCCCGGGAGTGATGATGGCCTCGCCGGAATCGGTGGGCAGATGGGCGTGGTAACGGGTCTCCAGTCCGATGCCGCCTTTGCGGGTGGCGGTGTCGTGGCATTCGAGACAATGCCGTTCGAAAAGCGGGGCGATTTCCCGCTCAAAATTGACGCCGCGAAGACTCCCGCCCGCACAGAGAAGACAGGCCGCGATTCGAAAAAAGAGAGCGGGGCGACGCGGTGGCATCCGCCAGACTATGACAGAGGCAGGCCGCCGTGGCGAGTCCTGAAAAAGGCCATTTTCACACGCGACAGACTGCTACGCAAAAAGTTCGTGGAAGACTTTGCCGTGGACGTCGGTGAGACGGAAGTCGCGTCCGGCATAGCGATAGGTCAGCTTTTCGTGATCAAATCCGAGGAGGTGCAGGATGGTGGCGTGGAGGTCGTGGACGTGCATGGGATTCTCGACGGCCTTGAAACCAAACTCGTCGGTCTTGCCGTATTGGAGCCCGCCCTTGGTGCCACCGCCGGCCATCCACATGCTGAAACCGTGGTGGTTGTGATCGCGGCCCAGTTTGGTGTTGGCGTCATTGGCTCCCGGCGTGGGCAGTTCCACCGTGGGGGTGCGGCCGAACTCACCACCCCAGATCACGAGAGTGTCCTCGAGGAGTCCGCGTTGTTTCAAATCAAGGAGGAGGGCGGCGATGGGCTGGTCGGCCTGTTCGCCGAGCCGTCCGTGGGCTTTGGCGATCTCGGAGTGGCTGTCCCAGGGCTGTCCGGCCCCGTGCCAGACCTGGACAAAGCGCACCCCGCGCTCGACGAGTCGTCGGGCGATGAGCATCTGGCGTCCGTGGAGAGTCTCGCCGTAGAGTTCGCGGATGTGGGCGGGTTCCCTCTCCACGTTGAAGGCGTCGGTCGCCTCGATCTGCATCTTGTAGGCGAGTTCGAGGGAGTGCATGCGGGCCTCGGCGACGGGATCGAGGGCCTCGCCCCCGGCGTCCTGCCGGTTCATCTCCTGAATCAAGTCGATCTGGCTACGCTGCTGCTCGCCCGACATGCGAGGGTTGCGGATGTCGGGGATGAGTTTCGAAATGAGGGTGTTTTTGGTGTCGATGTGAGTGCCCTGGTAGGCACCCGGGAGGAAGGCGGAGCGCCAATTCTGGGTTTCGACGATGGGGACTCCGCCGGGGCAGAGCGACACAAAGCCGGGCAGGTTTTCATTTTCCGTGCCGAGACCGTAGGTGACCCAACTGCCGACGCTGGGTCGCACCAGATTGATGCGCTCGGCTCCGGTGTTCATCAGCATGAGGGAGGGTTCGTGATTCGGCACGTTCGCATACATCGAGTTGACGACGCACAGGTCGTCGGCCATTTCGGCCACGCGGGGAAAAAGATCGCTGGCCCAGAGGCCGCACTGGCCGTGCCGGGAGAATTGGAAGGGCGACTTCATCAGGGTCCCGGTCTTGCGTTCGGTGCGGAGTCCTTCGCCGGGCATTTCCTTGCCGTCGTATTTTGCGAGGGCGGGTTTGTAGTCGAAGGAATCGACCTGCGAGGGGCCGCCGTTGGCGAAAATGTGAATGACCCGTTTGGCGCGCGCCGGGAAATGAGTCTTGCCGGGGGCGAGCGGATTGAGGGAGCGATCACCGGCCTGGAGTGCGGAGAGCAAGGGACTCAGGCCGAGGGCACCCATGCCCATACCGGTGCGCTGGAGGAACTGCCGTCTGGTGGTGTATCCGTTCATGATCGTCGAGGGTGGGTGGAGGGAAAGGCGCGGCGGAATCCGCCCGGAGAATTCAGTCGATAAAGAGGAAACGGTTGGTGTTGAGGAGCGCGTGGGCGTAAGCGCCCCACGCCGAGGCGGGATTGGCGGGACCGGAGTAGGACTCGACCAGTTCCCAGTTCGGCCACTTGCGGTCGAGATCGCTCAACTCGGGATTCCACCGGACCGAGTCGTAGCTGGGATTTTTCTCGTGCGGATCCACGATGAAGTAGATGGTCTCGCCGGAGGCGACCTTCAGCTCGGGGATCTTCACTTCGAGTTTGTCTTTGGCGGGATCGAGCATCCGGTCGAAGACAAGACCGCCACCGCTCGTCGCAACTTTCACGCGTACTCCGTTGCCCTTGCCGACGTTGGAGCGCTCGACCATCCCGTTCAGGCCGAGGCGGAGATCGGCGGGGGAGCGCCATTCGTAGATGAGGCTTTCGTTCGCGGTATTGCCGGGATGGCCGCGCCCGTCCTTGTTCACATAGAGATAGCTCAGCGGACTGTTTTTCAGGGGGCGTTCTTTTCCGACCTGCCAGGTTTCCTCGACCCAATGCTCGAAGGGATGGAAAACGACCTTACCGGTGGTTTCGTCGATATTCCCCCAGCCGTAGCTCCATGGGGTGTTGGTCTGGTGGACGCCCCGACGCTTGCTCTCCGCCGTGAAAGCCGTGAGGAAACTCTCGGCGAGCTGGCGGTCCGAATCCGAGGGAGTTTTTGCGAAAACCGCCCGGTGGAGTTCGGCGACGCGGTCCTTTGCGGAGGCTGTTTTCTTTGCGAGGATCTCACCCTGATTCTGCACAAAGGCATTGTTGAGGGTGAAAAGGGCCTGCATCGGGATCGTCGTCGAGGGGCGTTTCCCGGTGGTTTCCTGCGGGTTCGAAAAGTCAAAATTTCGAAAAGTGGGGTTCAGGTTCTGCCGGTCGATGAAGGCATAGACCGAACGGCGGTTGGCAAAAGGCGGTTCAAAAATTTTCACCGGACGACCGAACATTTCGCGGTCGAGATTCCCGACCACGTCGAGCATACCGTCCCGCATCTGCTCCAGTTCGAGACGTTTTCTTGTGAATCTCCAGAGGAGCCGGTTCTCGGCATCGACCAGCATGTTTTCCGCCGAGTTGGCGTTATCCGATCGCTGCTGCCAGGTCTCGGAGGTGAGGATGAGGCGGTGCAGTTTTTTGAGCGACCAGTCGTTTTCGATGAACCAGTGGGCGAGCCAGTCGAGCAGTTCGGGATGATCGGGGAGTTCCCCCTGGATTCCGAAGTCGTCGATGCTGCGGACGATGCCTTCCCCGAAGTGCCACATCCAGACCCGGTTGACGATGTTGCGCGCGGTGAACGGGTTGCCGGGGCGGACGATCTCTTTGGCCATTTCGAGCCGGCCGCTCCCGGTGGTGAACTCCTTCGGCTCACCGTCCTCGGAGGCGATCGCGAGGAACTGGCGCGGGGCGAGATCGCCGCGCCGTCCGGGATTGCCCCGGATAAAAACGTGCTGGTTGATGGGTTTTTCGCGATCCCTCAGGATGAGAGCCTTGTCCGCCTCCATTCCCGCGTCGGCGATGAACTTGTCGACTTTGCCCTGCAAGTTGATGAGTTTGCGTCTCTCGACACGGCCCAGCTTGGTCTTCAGTTTTTCCGGCTCGTCGGCGAGTTCGGGATGTTCCTTGGCGAGCTTCTCGAGATGGGGTTTGAGGAAGTCATCGACCTCTTTTTGTACCACGGCGAGTTTGGCGAGATATTTGTCGTACTCGGGGCCGGATTTCGGCTCGCCGATGACGGGGCTGTCCCGCGTCATCGAGTTCAGGAACACGCCGTAGAGGCTGTAATATTCCTTCGTCGAGATGGGATCGAACTTGTGATCGTGGCATTTGGCGCAGGCCACAGTGAGGGCCATGGTCCCGCGGAAGGTCGTGTCGAGGCGGTCGTCGAGGATCTCATCCTGGCTGCCGTTTTTGCTGAGGGAGAGAAATCCGAGAGCGGCGAGGTGTTTTTTGTCGGGCGTCGCGGGATCGACGATCTGCTCGGCGGCGAGTTGGTAGAGGAGAAACTGATCGTAGGGAAGATCCGCGTTGAGGGAGCGGATGAGCCAGTCGCGGTAGGTGTAGCTGAAAATAAAACGGCGTTCCCGTCCGGCCCCCTCGTAGCCTTTGGTGTCGGCATAGCGCGCCACATCCATCCAGAGGCGGGCCCAGCGCTCGCCGTACTGCGTTGTCGCGAGGAGTTCATCCACGAGGGTCGGCCAGATTTCCTCGTGTTTTTTCGGATTGGCGAGGAAACGCTCGACATCCTTGTAAGTCGGCGGCAGGCCGGTCAGGTCGAAGTGGAGGCGGCGATAAAGGGTGTGGCGATCGGCGCGTTGGGCAGCGACCACCCCGGCTTCGGCCCGGGCCTGGCGGAGAAAATAATCGATAGGGTGTCCCGCATCCGCCGGGAGGGTTTCGGGTTTCACCGGCTGGAAGGACCAGTGTTGCAAGGGATCCGCCGTTGGGTCCGGGGCCTCGTGATCCGGCCAGGGGAGCCCCATCCCGATCCAGGTGACGAGGGTGGCGACAGCTTCGTCGGAGAGTTTGTCGCCTTTCTCAGGCATCGAGGGAATCCCTTTTTCGCCGGAATGCCGGACCGCCTTGATGAGGAGGCTCTCGTCCGGCTTTTCCGGATCGACCACTTTCCGGTAATCGCTCCCCGAGAGCCAGCCCTCGCGGTGATTCAGTTCGAGGCCGACCTTGGCCGCCGTCCCGCTGTGGCAATCGAAGCAATTTTCGGCGAGGAGAGGGCGGACTTTTTTTTCAAAAAACTCGATCTGTTCGCTGCTGAAGACAGCCTTGCCCGCCGGGGCCGGAGCATCCTTCCCGGACGCGGGGATACAGGCGAGCCACCCCGACGCGGCAAACGCGGAGAGCAGGAGGGAAAAACCGATGGGAGTGCAACGCATCACCTTCCATTTTCCTCCATCTCCAGGAACCATGCAACGAGCGTCTTCGCGGGCGGATGGGCGCAAATTGTGGCGGAATGGCCCCAGGCCGTTCTTCCAAGCAGCGGACAACCCGGTTGACAAGCGCAGGAAAAACCCCCGTAAATCCTGTAAAAAACTTGTCGCCAACCGGGTTGCCGCTTTGGTTTCAACCCTTGTGTCATGCGGTCGGGGACGACATGGCGAAACATTTTGAAAGCACTACCCGTGCCAACCGACCGCGAACCTTATCCCAAAATGAACCTTGCTGACAATCTGCACCGCGTCCTCGCCTCGATCGACTCCGCCACCCGCCGGGCCGACCGTCCCCCCGGCTCGGTCCGCCTCGTCGCGGTGACCAAGACCTGGCCGTCCGCCGTGGTGCGGGAGATCGTTGACGCGGGCCAGCTTGCCCTCGGGGAAAACAAGGTGCAGGAACTCCTCGGCAAAGTTCCCGAACTCCCCGCCGAGGTGGAATGGCACCTCATCGGTCATCTCCAGCAGAACAAAATCCGCAAGGTGCTGCCGCACTGCACCCTGATTCACAGCGTCGACTCGCTCGCACTGGCCACCCGGCTCAGCCGGATCGCGGGGGAACTCGGACGGACCGCCTCCCTCCTCCTCCAGGTCAATGTCGCCAACGACGACGCCAAGTTCGGGTTCCCTGCGGAGACCCTGCGAGCCTGTTTCGAATCGCTCCTGACCCTGCCGCACCTCCGCCTCGAGGGACTCATGACCGTGCCGCCCTACGAGGACGATCCCGAAAACGTCCGTCCCCATTTCAGAAAATTGCGCCAACTCCGCGACGAGCTGGCCACCGTCTACAACCACGCGCTGCCCGAACTTTCCATGGGAATGAGCCACGACTTCGCCGTCGCGATTGAGGAAGGGGCGACCCTCGTGCGGATCGGGTCCTCCCTCTTCGGGTCGCGCTGAAAAATACCGCCCGGCGTCTTTCGGGGGATTTTTCCTCCTTTACTAGTCGACTCCCCTGCTCCTACTCTTCCGCATGGCCACCCCATCCCACTCTACGCGATCCGCCGTTCCGCTCCTCAGCATCATGATGTTCCTCCAGTTCTTCACCTGGGGGGCCTGGTTCGCCACCCTGGGGCAGGCCCTCGGGGACAACGGATTTGTCGATGTGATCGGCAGCGCCTACAACGCCGCGCCGCTCGGAGCGATCATCGCCCCGCTTTTCCTCGGGATCGTGGCAGATCGATTTTTCCCCTCGCAAATTGTCTTCGGGGTGCTCTTCCTCCTCGGAGGGGTCTTTCTTTTTCTGGCGGCGCAAGCCGGGGCAGCGGGCAACGGCGGACTTCTCGTGAACTACTGCATCGCCCACATGCTCTGCTACATGCCCACCCTCGGACTCGGCAACACCATCACTTTCGCCAACCTCGAGCGACTCCAATTCCCGAAAGTGCGGGTCTGGGGGACGATAGGCTGGATCGTCGCCGGTCTCACCGTCGGATTCCTCGGCTGGACCTCCAGCCTGCAGATTTTCCAGCTCGCCGCCGCCAGCTCCGTCCTGCTCGGTCTTTTCGCCTTCTTTCTGCCCCATACCCCGCCTCCGGCCAAAGGCGAGCCCATCCAACTGCGGACCCTGCTCATGGTCGATGCGTGGAAGCTGCTGGCCAAACCCGGCTTCCTCGTCTTCATCCTCTGCTCGGGGCTGATCTGCATCCCGCTCGCCTACTACTACGCCTACACCTCGAACTTTCTCGCCAACACCGGGTTCGAGCAGGCCGCCTCGACGATGACGATAGGGCAGATGTCCGAGATCGTTTTCATGCTCCTGATCCCGTTTTTCTTCCGTCGTCTCGGGGTGAAATGGATGATCCTCATCGGGATGGGGGCGTGGGTGCTGCGGTATGTGCTTTTCGCCTACGGTGCCTCCGATCAGACCACCTGGATGATCTTCGGCGGCATCGCCCTCCACGGGATCTGTTACGATTTCTTTTTTGTGACCGGTTTCATGTATGCCGACAAGGTCGCCCCGCGCGCGGTGAGCGGCCAGGTCCAGGGCTTGCTGGTGTTCGTGACGCAGGGGCTGGGGATGTTCTTCGGCTACAAGGTGGCTGCGGCGAAATTCGCCGGGGTGCCCGGCTACGGTCCTCTCAACGAAGCGATCGAGACCGCCCGGCCCGCCGCCGAACTGGGTTTCGGAGAAAAAATGGCCAAGCTTTTTTCCGTCGATCTGCCCGACTCGATCGACCCCGCTCTCCTCGGCACCGCGATGGAGCAGTGGAAAAGCTTCTGGATTTTTCCCGCCCTCCTCGCCGCGATCATCGCCGTGCTCTTCTTCGTCACTTTCTGGGACAAAACCCGGGTGACGGAGGACGAGTGAGCAAAGGGGGAATTTCAAACCGATATTGTTGATGCGCCCGCTCTTTTTTTTCCTCTGTCCTCTCCTCGCGGCAACCGGCTTGTTTGCCGAAGACACACCCGTGCACCCCTTGCCGGAGAAGGAAAATTTCCATCTTTTCCTCCTCGTGGGGCAATCGAACATGGCGGGCCGGGGAAAAGTGGCTCCGGAGGACAAGAAACCCGATCCCCGCGTCCTCATGTTCGACAAGGAAGGCCGCTGGGTGCCGGCGGTGGATCCGATGCACTTCGACAAACCGGCCGTGGTCGGCGTGGGGCTCGGACGCACTTTCGGGCTGAAGATCGCCAAGGCCAGTCCCGGCGTCACCATCGGACTGATCCCCTGCGCCGTCGGTGGTTCGCCCATCGAGACCTGGGAACCCGGTGCCTTTGACAAGGCCACCAAAACCCATCCCTGGGACGACGCCATAAAACGCGCCCATGCGGCTCTCGCGGCGGGCACCCTCAAGGGAATCCTCTGGCATCAGGGGGAGTCGGACAGCAATGTCGAACGCGCCCCTCTCTACTCACAGCGGCTCCACCAGCTCATCGCCCGCTTCCGCACCACACTCGCCGCTCCCGAGGTTCCTTTCCTCGCCGGACAGATGGGAATTTTCCCGGAAAATCCCTGGAGTCCGGAAAAGATCATCGTGGACCAAGTCCATCAGGATCTTCCGAAGCAGATCGAGAATTCCGCCTTTGTCTCCGCCGAGGGACTCACCCACAAGGGAGACAAAGTCCATTTTGACGCGGCCTCGTACCGCGAACTGGGGCGGCGGTATGCGGTCGCCTATCTCCGCCTGACAAAACCCTGACCCATCGCGCGGGGCGGAAACCGTGCCATCAAAGTTGCCTCTCTGTCACCGCATCAACTCCGCCAGTTTCGGGCCGATGGCATCCGCCCAGATCTGGTAGCCGGCCGAGGAGAGGTGAATAAAGTCGGGCATGGTTTCTTTGGTGAGGGCACCGTCGACGACGGGAAATTCGGGTCCGATATCGAGGTAGTGGATCATTTTGCCGTCGTCCAGTTTGGCGATGATGGCGTTGACCTGCTTGAGCTTCTCGTTGACCGCGCCGAGGGTTCCCTCGGGTTTGTCACCGCGCGGAAAGATCGCGAGGAGGAGAATTTTCGCCTGGGGTTGTTTTTCGCGGACCGTTTTGACGATGGCGGTAACCCCGGCGGCGATCTCTTCGACGGTATTGGCGTTGGCGTTGTTGGTTCCTATCATGAGAACCACGGCCTTCGGCCGGATAACTTCGAGTTCCCCGTTGTGGATGCGCCAGAGAACGTGTTGGGTGCGATCCCCGCCGATCCCGAAATTGACGGGTTGGTAGGCTCCGAAGGCCTTGTCCCAGATCTCCCCTTGGCGGGCCCATCCCGCCGTGATGGAATCTCCGAGAAAAACGAGTTTTGCTTTTCCCTCGCGGGCCTGCTCCACAAATCGCTCGTGGGCCTTGCGAAAGTTCTCATTGACCGTTCCATCGGCTCCGACTTTCGGGGCGGGAACGTCCGCTTTCTGCGGAGCCTTTTTTGCCGGTGCCGCCGTCTGGGCGGAGGCCGGGAAGGGAGTGAAGAGAAGCGCGGCCAGGAAGAGTGGGGTCCATTTCATGGCGATATTGTGTGGATCGGATGGCCCTGCGGCAACGGAAAAGATGCGGCGGGGAATCACGTGATCTCGGCGGTCGCCCGGAGAAGCGGGACTCGTATTTCTCCCGGCGAGAGGATAGAACGGGGGGGGTGGCCGCCCGTCCGACGATGTCTCCGCCTTTCCGAAAGCGCCTCGGGTGCGGTGCCCTCTATACAAAACGATGAAGCCGCAGGTCCCTTCTTCTCCCGATTTCCTCCCTCGATCCTCCCGCCGCCGTTGGCTGCGGGGTGCTGTCACCGCCGCCGCGGCACCGGTGTTCCTCGACATGACCTCCCCTGCGGCGCGGGCGGCGGACGGGAGGGAGGCGACCGTCCGCGCCGGTTTTTCGCAGGATGAAAACCGGATACGGCTGCATACCCCGGGGCTATCCCGATCGATCAAGCTGGTTTTTGCGGCCGACACTCATCTCTCGCGAGACGACGCGCGCGGGGACGCCTATCGCGAGTTCAGCGCGCGCATGGCCGGGGGATACCAGCGCACCAAGCACTTCAGGAGCGGCAAAGAGACCAACCCGGAAGTTTGTTTTGAAGAAACCCTCGAAGTTGTCCGACAGGAGCAGGCCGACTTCCTCGTCCTCGGCGGCGACATTTTCAGTTTCCCCTCCGAAGCCGCCATCGAATGGGTCATGGCACGTCTCTCAACACTGGAGGTGCCCTGGCTCTACACGGCGGGCAATCACGACTGGCACTATGAAGGCATGGAGGGGAGTTCCGCCGCACTGCGATCAAAATGGATCGCGGAACGTCTGCTTCCCCTCTACGGAGGCCGGGATCCGATGAACGCGGTTTTCGAAATGGCGGGAGTCAAAGTGCTGCTGATCGACAATTCGACCTACGAGATCTCGCCCGAACAGCTCGCCTTTTTCCGCCGCGAGGCCGCCACCGGGAACCCCATGATTCTCTGTGTCCATATCCCGCTCCACGCTCCGGGCCGGTCGGTCGGCTTCGGCTGCGGACATCCCGAATG
>CAYLJC010000010.1:0-18976 GCA_964383345.1 uncultured Akkermansia sp.
AATTCGCGGTATTTGCTGCGCATGGCCTCGGTCGCTTCGATCGGGGAGACGGGGGCGGGGGCCGAATAGCCGTCCGCAGTGACGCCGCCGCCGGATTCGGACGGGGTACAGGAACCCAGCAGCACGGGAAATCCGAGAGCGAGCGAGAGGAAGGCGAAGCGGGCAAGGAGTGGAGTTTTCATGAAGGGATTGTGACGGGAAGCGCGACGGGACGCAATCGAAAATCCGAGGGGAAAATCCGAATGTCGCGCATTCTGTTTCAGCCCTGCTCCGCGCGCAAGGCGGTGAGTTCTTTGGCCTTTCGTTGGATCTCTTCGGGGGAGGGGAGGGAAGCGAGGTCAAGTTCGGCGAGCACTTCAGCGGGAATGAGGCCGGATTGCTGCAATTTGGTGAGGCAGCGTTTGCGTTCGTTGAGGGCTTTGTCGGGGCTGCGCTCTTTGGAAAAGCGGGACTTGGCCTTTTCGCTTCGGGTGCGGAGACTGGAATAAATGTCTCCTCCGAGGAGGGAGGTGATGTCCACCTTCATGCTCTCGCGGGCGACGTCCTCCTGCTTCACCTCTTCGCCGTTGATCGGGCCGGCGTGGTATTTCGGGAACATGATGGCGACTTCGGGGCAAACCCGCGAGCAGGCCGGACAGTTCGTTTTGCAATTGTCGTTGTTCTGCACCTGGATGCGCTTGTCGCCATCCACGCCGTAGACGTCGAAAAGGCAAAAACTGAGGCACTGCATACAGTTGGTGCATCGGTCGTAATCGATCACCGGGAACCAGGGCTTCCACGATCCGGGCACGCCGGGTTGGTTGAGTTCGACGCCAAGTTCATCCCGCGCCGTCGCGACGAGGGCAACGATTTCCTCGGGAGAGAGATCGCCGGTGTCGCGGGTTGCGATCCGGACCGTCCGGCTGTCGTCCACCACTTCGGGGACGGGTCCGGTGAACCGCCCGAGGATCACGATGGGCAGATGTGGAGTCCGGCCCCGGCGCGGGTCGGAACCGGGCGGAACGCTCCCGACGATCCGCATGACGGAGTGTCCCTGGTCGAGGAGGGTGGTGGTGACGGCAAGACGGGACTCGCTCGACCACGCCTCGGCTCCGTTGCCTTCGTAGACGATGACCTGCAGCGGGCGAATGTCGTTTTTCATGACTTTTCGAGAAGGCGCGCGCCGATTTCTTCCGGCGTGTGGTCGCGCATGTTGAGGACCTCGACCTGATCTCCCGGAGGAAAAGGCGCTCCGGCCTGGTGGAAAAGCCATTTCACCGCGCGGGGATAGCAGGCCACGATTTTCACCGGGGCCTCCCCGGACAGCATCTCGGCGAGGGCAGGGTCCCGGCGGGCGGACATTTCACAGAGGTCCGGGACGGATTCGAAACTCACCCCGGAATCACAGAGTTGCGCGAGCACGGCGTCCTTGGTGGCGGCGGGCACGGCCTGAGCGAAGGCACAGCGACAATACAGGATCCTGGGAGGGGAGTGACTCAAGGAAAAGGAAAAGGTGAGGGAACAAGAGCAACGATGCGATCCAATCGGGTGGGATTCAAATGCAAATTCCCCGGACCCGCTCCGCAATGGCGCGGGATGGTGCGGGCGGGGAGGCCCCGTGATGTCGGAATTGGTGGAAAGCGAAGGAAATTAGGGTTTCCAAGTGCTTCATATTCGTTACATTTGAGCCGACGTGTTCCACCTGATTCCAAATTCTCGAATTTTCACTGCTTTTTTGGTCCTTTTCCCGGCCCTGGCAAAGGCTCCCCTCGGCTATGGGCAGGAAGTTTCCTCCGCTGCCCCCGCTGCCGAGGTCACCGAGATTCCGGATCGTTTCTTTTCGGTGCAGGACAGTTCGGGTTTTTTCTGGCAGGCCTACGGAAACGGCGCCTTGGTCTCGGGTGACGTCCAATACCTGCAATCGGGTCTGAATCTCCTCATCGACGGCACCACGTTCGCCCCCGCCAAAGCCTTCGTCCGCGAGCCGCGGGCGGGGGCCGGAAAAACCGATATACGGCTGGAGGAACAGCGGGGCGACCTCGCCATTTCACGCGACCTCTGGTTCGACGTGCGACGCTCCGCGGTGAGGGTTTTCGACACGGTGCGCAATGATTCGGGGAGTGACAGGACGTTGAATGTCGCCCTGCGCACGACCTATCCCTTCGCTTGGCAGAGCCTCCACGGAAGCGGCGGCGGGCTGCTCTCGCACGATCCGGCGCTGCAGCTCGGGGCGCGCGATTACAGCCTTTGCGTCCATTTCAGTCCCAGCGAGGGGAAACATGACACCCTCTTTGTGATGGGCTCGGAAAAAGGCGGGCAGATCGCGGAACTGAAGGCCTCGGCGAACTCGCGGGAACTCACTTTCCTCTATTCGCTGGAGATTCCGGCGGGAGAGTCGCGTCGTCTGCTCCACTGGATCCTGCAGCGAAACCTCGCCGATGTGACGCAGGATCTCGCGGCGATTTCCCCCTTCCTCCAGCGCGACAAGCTCATCGTGCCCGAGGTCGATCCCGCCGCGTATGCGGAGGTGGTGAACTTCGCCCCCTCCGCATTTCAGATCGAGGCGAGCGCTCCCGCCCAGATCAAGGCGCTCGTCGCTCTGAATCGTCTCACCGATCGCATCGGATTCCACCGGCGCTCCGAAGACATCCTCTGGATCAGCCCCACCAATCAGATAGCCGGCACGGTCAGGCGCGAAGGTTCCCTGACCGTGGCCACGGCCTACACGGGGGATCGGGAGGTCACAATGACGGAGGTCGCTGCGATCCGCGGCGGAGGGGGCAACGGGCGGAATCCGCTCGTCTACCTTCGCGACGGACGCGTTTTCGCCGGGACGATCCGGGAGGGCGTGATCGAATGGACCGTCGGAAACGGCGCGGCGGGAGCCACCAACGAAATTGCGGCGGGGGAGAAAATCGATCCCTCCAGCCTCGGTCTGCTGCTCCTCGCGACCGAGACGAATGACGGCGTGGTCCCGGCGGGAACGACACATTTCCTTCAGTTGCTCGACGGAACGGTTCTCTCCATCCTCGCGGAGGCGGATCGCACACTGGAACTGATGACGCCCTGGGGGCCGGAAAAATGGCTTTGGTCCGATCTCGTGGAGGCCGGGCAGATCTCCCGTCCCAGCCCAAGACTGCGAGCGATCCATCGGAACGGAACGGAAATTTCGGCCCTGCTCACCAGCGGCACCTGGTCCCTGGAGACACCCGGCGGCACGGTGGAAATCCCCAGTTCCGTGATCGACCGCCTCTGGTCGGTCGGTGCCACCGCGGCGACGCGGGTGATCGGAACCGCCTCCGGTGCAATGTGGCTCGACTTCGCCGAAGTGCCGGCGGGACAAGGGCCGCCCACCGCCTTTCTCCTCGCGGGAAACCACCTCGTCGAGGCCGCGTTCGCCGGGGAAACGCTCACTCTGACCGACGCGGGGCAGGAATGGCGGATCGAGACGTCCCGTATCGTGAACCTGCGACGGCCCGCCCGTCCCGGAGCCGAGGGCCTCCTGGAAGCGGAATTGGACACCGGCGAGACATTCACCGGGCGACTCGCCTCCTCCTATCTGCCGCTGCTGAGAAACGGGGTCGAGATGGCGATCCCGGAAAGCTGGGTTCTCGGTTACCGGCGGGACACTCCCTGATCCATGATCCAACCCTGTTCCATTCCCCTTTGTCTTCGGATCGCCCTGGTCCTTTTCGCTGTCTCCGCCGGGACGGGAAATCACGGTTTTGCCCAGGAACCCGCCGCCTCGACAACCGCACCTCCGGCGTCCGAGGCCATCCCGTCGCACCTTCCTCCCGCCCTCCTGCCCGCCGCCTTCGGGATCCGCACGGATCGCGAGGGGAACTCCTGGAGCGTGGAGCGGGACGGCAACATCGGTCGCATCGGCAACGCGATGGTCAACAGCGGTCTCGCGCTCACGGTGAACGACGAGAAATTCACCGCATTCCAGCCGATGATGACCCCCGACGGAAATGAATTTGTCCTCCAGGCTGCGCCGTTCGCGACGATGCCGGGCCTGCAGGTGCAGCGCCGCATTCTCCTCGTCGAGCCCGGCGGCGGGCTGCGCTACGCCGAACTGTTTTACAACGGCTCGACCGACCCGCTCCGGTTCTCGGTAGGACTGGCGACCCACTTTTCGGGAAACTACCAGACTTTTCTGAGTGATCGCGGACGCGACGAGCCGGTTCTGCTGAGCCCGTCCGAATCGGGCATCATCGTTCTGCCGGGATCCTCCCAATCCACCCGGGCGTTTCTTTTCACGATGGCGGACGCGGCGGCCGAGGTGAAGCCGACGATTTCCTCGCAAAACCGATACGGCATCACTTTTCGCTACCCGATGCATCTCTCTCCCGGAGAAACCGCGGTGATCGTGCATCACGTCACCCAGGTGGTCATCCCGCAGAACTTTGATCGCACCACGCTGTCGGCCCTGACACGACCGCACCGGTTTGAGAATCTGCACCGCACCTTCGACGATGATTGGCGGGATTTCGTGGTGAACTACAGCGCCGAGACGGTGGAGTCCAAAGAAACCGCCCTGCGGCGCGGCGGCGTGGCCGCGCTGGGACTGGAGCCGGGCGCGGTGGACACCCTCGCGATCGGGGCGCAGACGCGACTTTTCGGCAAGGCCGAGGGCGGCCCGATTCATTTGCAGGGACGCCACGGGAAGGCGGAGTTTCCCCTTGCCTCCATCGCCGCGATCCTCGGAAAAGGGAACGACACCGCCCGTGAAGCAAAGGTTTATCTCCGCGACGGACAGATTTTCACCGGAACAATCACCGCTCCGGATCTCGCTTTCGTCCAAACCGGCGGCACCCGTGTCGCCCTCGATCCGGCGTCCCTTGACCGTCTTGTCATGGCGGAAAACCCCTCGGAAAAGGCGGACTGGTCGGCGGACTCCCTCGCCCTCGTCGAAACCTACGGAGGTGACCGGATCAAGGTGCGCGACCTCGCCGCCTTTTCGCTGAGCCTGACCACTCCCTGGGGCGATCTCCCCATCTCGCTCGACTCCCTCGCCTGGCTGCGGCCTATCGAGGGAGGGAATCCCGGCTATCGCGTCGAGTTGAAAGACGGCAGTGCTGTGGTCGGTCTGATCGCCAGCGACGAACTCCAGCTCGGAGAGACGGACCTGGGGCCCATATCTCTGGATGGAAGGGAGTTGAAGAGCGTTTTCACACCATTGAGTTCCACGGATTCCCGGCAGACGATCCCGGTCGAGACGGTGACCCGTGTCACCGGAGGGCAAAGTCTGGTGGGTCCGATCGCAAACCCCACTCTCCCGCTGGTCAGCGAGGGGGTTCAGCTGGAGACCAGTGTCTCCGCGATCCGGAAAATCCGCCGCTTCGAGGTCTCGCTGGAAGACGCCCCCGCAATGAGCACCGACGCTCCCGCCTTTGAGATCGAACGCTGGGACGGTGGAAAAATCATCGGATACCTGAGTCTCGACCTGCTCTCGATTGATATCGAGGGCCGCGACTGGCTCGTGCCGGTCCGCGAAATCGTCGAGATCGAGTTCGCCTCTCCTTTGCTCACTCCCGATGCGCTCGAACAAATCAAAGATCTCATCGACCAACTCGCTGCGGACGAATGGTCCGTGAGGGAAGAGGCAACCCGCGACCTCGGCGCATTCGGCTACCTTGCCGGACCGGTCTTGCAACGCGAGCTTGGCGCGACAAAGGATCCCGAGGTGGCACGCCGCATTGAGAGAGTGTTGGCGGACCTGAACTGAACCGATCCCGCGCAAAGTTTTCCTTTTACGCCCTTTTACGCCTTTCACGCTCTTGGACACTGCTTCCCATCGCTTCGATTACGCGGGTGCCGCGAGGCAGGTGAGACATCGCCTTGCGCGGGTTCGTTTCGCCGGGGGGCTGCGTCGCACCCATCTGATGGCGGGGGCGCTCGCGCTCGCGGTGGTACTTTTCCTGCGGATCGCGGCGGAATGGCGCTCTGGCGAGGTTCTTGTCGTCATGGGGATTTTTCTGGCTTGGCTGATCGCATTGGCGGTCTCCGCCCTGGCAGGCCTGCCGCAGGTGAGGGCCGCGTTGCTCCTGCTCGATCAAAAGGGGGGATGGAAAGATTGTTTCTCCTCGGCCTGGGAGTTCCTACAGGACCCGGCTCCCACGACGGCTCAGGAGCTCCATCTCGAACGCGCCGGGAAACAGCTCCCCGAGGCGCTCGGGGAGCTTCCGGTGGTCCTTCCGCTACCGTCACTGGCCCGGGCGTGGCTCGCTCCTCTCGTCGCGCTGCTCTTCGCGATCACGCCGTGGTTCCGCAGCGCTCCCGATTCCCGCGATCTCGAACTGACCGACGGGATGAAAAACGCCGCTGCTCTGCAGGCCGGGGAGTTGCAGCGCGAGGCCGGTCGCATCGAGACCCCCGCCGGGCTCGGCGAAGAGGAAAAGGAGCAACTCGAGGCACTGGGTCGGCAGGTCGAAGCGGTCGCCGAAACACTCGCCGATCCGGAAGGGCTCACCACCGGGGAGATGCTGGAATCGCTCGAAGGACGTGCCCGCGAGGCGGAGAAACTCGCTGAGAAACTGGCCCTGTTTTCCGACGGCTGGGCCTCGGAGGCGATGATCGAGGCGATGGGCGGGCAACCTGACACTGCGGACCTCGCCCTGCTCATCCGTGACAAGGCCGCCACTCCCGCCGCCGTCGAGACGCAGCGTCTCCACGGTATCCTCGATGACGGGGAGATCACGAGGGAGACCAGCGAGCGGATGACCCGCGCTCTCGCCGCGATCATGCAGGCGGCGACCGAGGATGACCGCGGCAAACCGGTCGGCGAGCGATTTGGCAATGCTTCGATCAAGATGACGGAGGCGCAGCCCAAGACCGCCGCCCGTGAGTTCGAGGAACTGGCGAAATTTTTCCGGGAAATGGCGGAGCGGGAAAAGGCCGCCGAGACCCTCGACCGCCTCGCCGAAACCCTGCGCGAGGCCGGAAGCGAGATCAGTGGCAGCGAACTGCGCAAAATGGAAAACCTCGCCGAAGCGGAGGAAAAAGGAGCGACCTCTCCCGATGGTCTCCGCGCTCTCGACGCGGAAATGCCGGGGATGACTCCGCCGGGCATCGACATGCCCGGCATCCGGACGGGGACCGGGGAGGAACCGCCGGCTCCCCTCGCCGCGGCACCGCAAGCGGAGCCCGGCAAACCGGACGACGCACAAAAAATTCCCGTTCCGGGGGCGGCGGGAGAAGGAGGCGAGGGAGAAAAAAATTCCGCCGGGGAGCAGGGAGCACAGGCTTTTTCCGCCCCCGTGCCCGGAGAAAGCGCCACCGACGGGAAATCCGGTTCCGCTCTCGGCATGAGCGATCAGACGCAACAGGGCGAGGGCGAGGGAGGGATGCTGAGCGCTCCGGTTCCCGGCATGGAATCGGCTGAGGCGGCGGCTCCCGGCGCGGGATTGAGCGCGGGCGAGGGGACCTCGTCCCAATCGGGCAAAGGCGGCGATCAGGCGGGCAGCGGCACCACCGCGATGACCGAGGAAGAGGCCGGCGGGGAACTCCGGGCGACGACCGACTCCCGGGTCGCGGCGCGGGCCGGGAGCGAAGGGGAATCCACCCGAAAGAGCGTCGAAGGGGAAGCGCGGGCGGAGCAGGCGACGCGGAACCGGCAGGACATCATCGCCGATTTTATCGCGGTCGAGGAGCAGGCTCTCGACGACCAACCTCTCCCGCTCTCGCGTCGGCAGCATGTCCTGCGGTATTTCTCCGCTTTGCGGGAGCAGTTTGAAAAGGACGGGGAGGAGTGACGCCCGTTTCCGAGGGTAGGGAATCAGGGAATTGATTTCACACGTTTCGCTACGATTGATTGAACCATTTTACATGAGAGACAGCCACGAACTCGAACAGGATCTGAAACAATTCAGGGAAAAATTCCACGCCCTGAAATCAGAGATCCAGAAAGCCATCGTCGGTTATGACGAATTGCTCACGGATACCCTCGTGGCGGTCTTCGCGCGGGGACACATCCTGCTCGAGGGGGTGCCCGGCCTCGGCAAGACCTTTCTCGTGCAAACCCTCTCGCAGGTGCTCGGCCTGACCCCGGGGCGGATCCAGTGTACACCCGACCTCATGCCCGCCGACATTCTCGGAACGCACATCGTCAACGAAAATGAAGAGGGACGCCGCGTCATGCACTTCGAAAAAGGTCCCGTCTTCGCCAATCTCGTTCTCGTCGATGAAGTCAACCGGGCCACTCCGAAAACCCAGGCCGCGCTCCTCGAAGTGATGCAGGAGGGTGCCGTCACCGCCGGTGGAGAGACGATGCCGCTGCCCCAGCCCTTTTTTGTCATGGCGACCCAGAACCCCATGGAGATGGAGGGCACCTATCCGCTGCCCGAGGCGCAGGCGGACCGCTTTTTGTTTAAATTGCGGGTGCCGTTTCCCGACCGCGCCACCCTCGTGGAGATCTCGCGCCGAACGGCTTCGTTCGACATGCCGGAACTCTCCCGCATCCTCGACGGCGGGGAACTGATTCACTTTCAGAAAACCGTCGCCGGGATTCCCGTCGCGGATCACGTCAATGAATATGCGGCTCATCTCGTTCTCGCAACCCATCCCGGGGATGAAGGGCAGACCGCGAGTGTCGCGAAATACGTCAGCTACGGCGCGAGTCCCCGGGGAATGCAGTCCCTCATCCGCGGTGCCCGGATCCACTGCGCTCTCGACGGACGCACCGCGGTCTCGGTCGAAGACGTCAAACGCGTCGCGCTCCCGGCGCTGCGCCACCGCGTTATTCTGAACTTCCAGGGCGAGGCGGAGTCGAAGAGTGTGGACCTCCTCGTCCGGGAGGTCATCGACAGTGTCTCCACCGCCGTGCTCGTCTGACTCCGCTCCCGGGCCGGAGCGGGAGCACCGACTACCCTTCACATTTCATCATGATACGATCACTGACGAACGACTTCCAGGAAAGGGGCGGGGGATGGGTCGGCCTCTCCTTCCTCGTCCTCGTCGGCGCTCTCCTGACCGTCCTGTTCTTCCCCCTCGCCGCTTCCGCCCGGGAACTCACGGAAGAGGAATTTCTCCAGAACTCGGTGCGGGCCCGCACCGCACTGTATCACGACCCGCTCCTCGACGCTCCGCTCGATTCCCTCGTGAAACTCTACCGGGGAGCGGAGCGGATCGATGAACTGATCGGTCTCTATCGGAGTCATGTGGAGCAATATCCCCAGGACGCCGGAGCCAAGACAGTTCTCATCCGCCTCCTCCGGCGGGTCGACCGCGGCGGGGCGGACGAGTTGATCGCCGCCGCCGTGCCGCTGCATCCCGACTACGCTCCGCTCCAATACGTGCTTTTTCGCTTTCTCGAAGAGCGGGGGGACGCGCGGGCGACCGAGGCTCTCTCCCGTGCGATCGATCTCGAGACCAATCCGGCCCGCCGCAACGAATGGTTGGAACAACTCCTGCAGTTGTCCGAGAGCGCCTCCGCCCGCGCCCTCGCCAGCCAGCAGTTCACCAAACTCCTCGCGGTGGAGAACCAATCCGCCTCCAGTCTTCTCGCCCTCGCGAGATTGATGCAGCGATACCAATTCTGGGAACTCAGCATCGCCGCCCTGGGCAAGGCGAAGGCCGCTCGCCCCGGACCCGACGCCGAAGTGGATATCGATCTCATGCTCGCCGGAGCCCAGGCCCAACTCGGAAACCGGATCGACGCCGGGCTGATGCTCGACGCCCTCTTGCGGCGGCTCTCCGCCGATCACTGGCGGCGTCGGGAAATCATGAGCCAGCGCATCAGCGTACTCGCCACCGAAGAGGAGCGGGAGGAGATGCTGGCCGTGCTCCAGGCCGCCTACGAGGCGAATCCCGGAAATGAGACCTCGGTGCTCGACTACGTCGATCTGCTGATCGCCTCGGAAAAGCGATCCGAGGCGGTGAAGGTGATTCTCGCGGCACTGGCCGATTCGCCCGGTTCGCGCCTGATCGAATCGCGGGCGCTGGAGTTGCTCGAGACATCCCCCGACCCGACGGACTACGCGGATTTTCTCGAACAACGCCTCGAGATCGCGCCGGATCGCGCCGACCTGCGTTTCCGACTGGTCAAGGCTTACTACACCCTCGGACGCGACGCCGACGCCGAACAGGATTTCAAAACCCTCGTCGCGGGACTCGACCTCGACGAATTGTCCCGCCGCATCCTCGAACTGCAACGCTACCTGCGCTCGATCGATCGTATCGACGCGGCCGCGCCCTATCTGGAGGATTTTGTCCGCAACCACCCGACCCGTCTCGACATCGCCCGCGAACTGGCCGAAGTTCACGCCGTCGGGGACGACCACGCCGCCATGGAGCGGCTCGTCAGAACGGTCAACGCCGCCGAGGCGGATGTCGCCGCGCTGATCGAGCTGGCGGGATTTCTCGTCAGCCGGGAATTTCTCGCCGCCGCCCGCGTTCTCGTCAACGAGCGGCTCGCGGTGGAACCAAAGCAGTTCGATCTGGGGCTCCTCCTCGTGGGGATTCTGGGAAAAATGGGCGACGCTACCGGCGCGGAACAACAAATCGCCCTGACCCGCGAACTCGCCGACACGTCGTCGCGCTACACCCGCTGGTTGGAGGAAGCGGTCGCGGCGCATCGCCGTCTCGAGACACTGCCGGGTTTTTTCGATTCCGAACAAAATCGCTTCGCTTTCACCGAGGGCGAATGGGCCGAGGACAAGATCGAAAAATTCCTTATTCTCTGTGAGGTCGGCAAACAGCAGCTTTTCAACGACAAGGTCGCCCGCGCGATCCGAGAGCGGCTCAGTCAACCGGGCGTCGCGGCGCAGTTGCGGATGCGACTGCGCAACTTCCTCGTCGGGGTCCTGGAGAATATTCCCGAAGCGGCGGGGGAAGTTGAGGAACAGCTCAAAATTCTGGAGACCGAAGATCCCGCGAACCGGCCCGAGTATGAACTCCGCCGCGCCCTCGTCTATCACCGCGGCCAACGGGTCGATCTCGCCCAAAATCTCGTCGCGGGAATCGACCTGACCGAGATCACCTCCGCCTCCCTCCTCCGCGACGCGGTCGATATCCTGATTGAATATGGTTTCCTCCGGGAAGCCGAGTCCGCCCTCGCGACGATCAACCGGCTCGAACCCCGCGATCTCCTCAGTTGGGAAAAACGGCTCCTCGTTCTCGTGACCCTGCGGCAGGAAACCACGTTCCGCTCCGTCATCCGGAGCCTGCGCGGCGGCGAGGCGGGGATCCAACTGAGGGAGCTTTCCAATCTCTCCCTCGACGAGCATCTCAGCGGATCGTATTGGCGTTCCATCTCCTCGCTGATGGCCTCGGGAGAGGCGGAACTGGAGCAGGTTCTCCCCCTGCTCGCCTCGGCGGAGCGCGAGGATCTCACAAGCGGATCCCGGCTCTGGGCCGAGTGGACCCGGGCCCTCGTGCTGACCCGTCTCGGGCGCAGGGAAGAAGCCGCCGAAGCGATCGAGAGATTCCACGAACACGCCGGGGTGCGGAAAATCACGGCGGTGCATTTTCCCGACGGCTTGATCCTCTCGGTCGATGCGGCCTCGGATTTTCTCTCGCCGCGAAAAACGGCACCGACTCCCGGTGGCGTTTCCACGGCCGATTTTCTGCTGGATCAACCCGTTTTGCGCTGGGCCTTCGAGCTGCCGGGGGACGCCCGGATCGTCTTTGTCGGGCGGGCCGGGACCGCCGTGGTTGTGTTTGATGAAGAAGACACCGTCCACGTCATCGACACCGTGACCGGGAAGCTGGCTTGGCGTCGCTTTTATGGCGAGCGTTCCGGAGAGGAGAAAAAGCGCCGACCGGCGGCCTTCGACGAGGTGCCCATCCCGGCGTATCTGAGTCGTTCCCTCGATGCGGAGGAAAAAAGCGGCAAGGCCCCGCGCTCCTTCGCTCTCGCGGAGGAGCGGTTTTTCCTGGTGCGCGACAACGAATTTTGCGCCTTTGCCGTGGCCGACGGAGACCTGCTCTGGAGCGCGCCGCTGACGACTCCCGAGGCATCGCCCGAGAACGCCCGGGGCGGAGCGAGTCGTCCGGAGATCCGCTTTGCGGTGGAAGGGGACAAGGCGGTGGTGTTCCTCCCCGACCTGCAGCGGCTCACCTGTTTCGCAATGACTTCCGGCAAGCTCCTCTGGTCCACCCAAATCGGAGACGCCATGGAGGAGGACAGCGGGGAAATGTTCTCGCTGAACACCGGCCTGATCCTGCGCGAGGGACACGTCTTTGTCTACGGCAGGGACTCGGCCATCCTCGAGGCGACTTCGGGCAAGATCGTGTGGCGCTTCGGCGGCACGGAATCGGCCGTTTTCCCTCTGGTGCTGCGAGCGGCCCGGGAGGAGGAGACGTCCGCGACAGAAACCGTCGTCTCCGCCGAATCCGTCCCCGCGACTGCGGAGACATCAGCCGCTACGACCCTGTCCACGGTCACGGCGGACGCCTCGGTGCCGTTCCCGAGCCCGGGCATGAACCTATACGATTTCCAGGCGAGGAGCGATACCGGCAGCCTAGTCCCCTCGGCCTTTCTCTCCTCTCCGTCGGCGCTCGTCGGGCCCGGAGTCTTCTGGGCGAAAGAGCGCCTGCGCAGCGGAGACGCCAGTCATGCGGTGATCTCGGACGGCTATCTCATGCTCATGCAGAGCGGCAAAATCCGGCGTATCTCGACCCGGCTCCCACTCGCTTCGCGCGAACTCCCGGCGAGCGGCTCTTATCTGGGGCAATCGGGAAACCATGTCTGGTTCCTCGGAGATTCTTTCCTCCACCACGTCGATTTCTACCGGGAACGCGCCTCGCGCCTGGTCATCCGCGATCTCGGAGAACCCGCGTCGCTGCGCGGATGCCTCGTCGGCAACCAACTCGTGCTGCGGGGGCACCGTGCGCTCAAAGTGATCAACACCCGCACCGGGCAGATCATCGGCGAGCGGAATCTGCCGGCCAATCTCCTGGCCCACCTCCGGCAATCCGGGCTCGACGAGACCCCGCCGGGACACTCCAAACCGGTCTGGCAGGGACGCATTTACCGGAAAGGCCCCGGCCAACCGGGCTATTGTTTCCCCGTGACGGACCTCGTCAGCGGAAATCGCTATTTCACGACCTTTGGCAATCGCATCCTCGTCTGTCTCGAAGCGGCCCCGTCCGCCCGGACTCCCTCGATTCCCGCCGCCCCCGTTCCTCCCGCCGCCCCGGTGACACCCGCGACCGCACCCGATTGATCTCCACCATGTCGATCCCGAGCCCCACCTCCTCCGGCGAGGAACTCTTCGACGCGGAGTTCCTGGACCGGCTTCGCGCTCTTTTCCTCCGTTTGCGGAAGAGAAAACAGTTGCGGCGCAAGGGGCTGCAATCGTCTCCGGCCACTGGCTTCACCCGGGAATTCAAAGACTTCCGTCACTACACCCCGCGGGATGACTTCCGTTCGATTGACTGGCGGCTCTACGCCCGCCTCGACCGGCTCTTCATCCGGCTCTACGAGGAAATCCAGGAATTTCACGTCCATATCATCGTCGATACGAGCGGATCCATGATCGAGCCCTTCGGCGAGAAGCGGCTCACCAGTCTGAAGTTGGCCGTCGCTCTCGCCTACATGGGATTGGTCGGGCATCATCGAGTCAGCCTCTACTCCATCGGAGAGCGCATCAGCGATCCGCCGCCGCCGATGAAAGGGCAGGGGAGTTTCCAGCGGGTTCTCGACTTCGCCCGCGATCTTTCTTATGGCGGACTCACCGACCTGAGCCGCTGCTTTCAGGAATTCCAGCCCGGTCGGCGACGCTACGGGATCACCTTCGTCATCTCCGATTTTTACGGACGCGACATCAACGAAGCCCACGAGGCGGTTCGTCACGCCGGAGCCTGGCCCGGGGAGGTCCACTTCATCCAGGTCTTTCATCCCTGGGAGGAAAAACCCGACGTCGAGGGCGAGATCGAACTCTACGATGTCGAGACCCGGGAACACCGTCGGCTCTGGTTCACCCCCCGCGACCGCGAGCGCTACGAAGCGACCTACCAGGAGTTCCTCCACGATATGGAAAAAACCTGCCAGGCCCGCCAGATCGATCACCAGCGCTGGCGCACCGATTACCCCTTCGACGAACTTTTCCTCGACCTCCTCTCCCGCGGCTCGGCGCTGGCGGGACACAGTTGAGCCGAGCTGTCATTGATGCAATTTCTTACTCCAGGCTTCTTGTGGTTGCTGCTTCTCGGAATTGTTCCGGTGATGCTCTACCTCTTCCGGAGGCGCTCCAAACGGGTCCGGGTTTCCACTCTCGTTTTTTTCAAAACCCTCGCGCAGGAGCATCAGGAATCGGCCTGGCTGCGCCGGATCAAAAAATGGGTGTCTTTTCTCCTGACCATCGCCCTGCTCGTCCTCTCCATCTTCATCCTCGCCCGCCTCATTGTGAAGCAGGACGACGCCGACCAGTACCGCACCGTCATTCTCCTCCTGGATCGTTCGGCTTCGATGGCGGTGCGGGATGAAAGCGGCGAAACCCGGATGGACGCGGCAAAACGACTGCTCAGCGAGCGGTTGAAAAAGGTTCCCGAAGAAGTCGGCGTCGCCCTGATCGCCTACGACGCGCGCCCCGAGGTCTTGCAGGCGCGCACCCTGAAACGTCGGGAATTGCTCTCCCGCCTCGACACGGTGCGGTCGCGCCCCATTCCCGGTCGCACCGACACCGCCCTGGAAGCCGCGCGAATGCTTGCCGGACTGGAACCTCCCGCCGCGATTTGGCACGTCAGCGATCAACTCCTCCCGCGAGCGGAGGAACTCGCCAACGGGGAAGAGGCGAGTCCCTCCGAGACAGAGGCCACTCCTGCGGACGACGCCACGGTCACCCTGCCGGACGGGATCGCCCTCCGCGAACTCAATCTCGCCCTGCCCGAAATCAGCAACGCGGGGATCACTGCCCTGCAACTGCGTCCCGTCCCGCTGGAACACTCCCGCTACGACGCCTACGTCGAGATCGCCCTCAACACCGACGCTCCCGACGCGCTCGCCGTCCGGCTCAATGTCAGTGTCGGCGGGATTCCGAGCCAGCTTCGCGAGGTGGAACTTTCCCCCGGCGAAAAACGGGGGCTCACCTTCCGGCTCGACGGCGCGAGCGATCAGATCCTGCGCGTCTGGCTGGAGAGTGAAAACGATCCTTTCGCCCTCGACGATCAGGTGATCCTGCCCCTCCCCGAGGTCAGCCCCATCGTTGCCGCCTGGATCCGTCCCGACGAAGGTGAGGACCCCTATACCCGTCTGGCTCTGTCCTCCATCCAGGAGAGCGGCAGTTTCGAACTCCTCAAGGGCGGTCCGGGTGCCTGGCCCCTCCGGGAAAAAGTCGATGCGGTCATCTTCGACGGCTGGCTTCCGCCCGAATGGCCCGCCGACATTCCCGTGGTCGTCATCAACCCTCCCGCTTCCTCCGGTCCCTTGCTTGTCAGAAAACTTGATGCTGCGGTTCCCTACAGCTCGGTCGGCGTGGGGAACGAGGACCACCCGGTCCTTTTCCGCGTCAGCAGCAGCCGCGTCGCGGTGACGCAGACCGCCGTGTTCGAAACGCAGGGCTCCCTCGAGCCGCTCTGGACCGCGGGCAGGGAACCCGTCCTCGCGGCGGGCGAGATCCACGGTCAACGCATCGTGGTGATGGCGTTTTCCCCCGGCCTCTCCGAGCGGCTCCCTCTCACCGCTTCGTTTCCCTTGCTGATGGGGAATTCCCTCTTCTGGTGCGTCGGTCGGGAGGACGGACCGGCGAGCAGCCGGCTCTTTTCCACCGGCGATCTCGCTCCCGTCTCCGGGGAGAGCCTTCTCTGGACCGGTTCGGCCGGGAACGAGGGGAGAAAACAACGTGTGCCCCTCAGCAGCGACGTCGTCGAGATGGACCGCATCGGGATGTGGGAGACCGACACGGGGCTTCGCGGTGCCTCTCATTTGCTCTCCGTGAGCGAGTCGAACATCCGGGCCCTCGGACCGGACGGAGGAGAAGATTTCGATTATTTCATCGAGGACAGCGGAATCGCCGGGAATCTGAAGACCTGGCTGCTCGGCACCTTGTCTGTCATTTTGCTGCTGGAAAGCTGGCTCTTCCATCGCCACGCCGTCTACTGAGAACATTCGAATGGATTGGTTTTACCCCAACGCCCTGCTCCTGATTCCGCCCGGTCTCGCCCTGCTCTTCTGGTTCGACCTGAAGTCCACCCATCCCATGGAGGAGCGCCGCCGCCGCCTCCTCTTTCTCGCCCGCGCTCTTCTTCTTCTCCTCGCCATCGTCGCTCTCGCTTCGCCCGCGAAATTGGTCACCAGCCGCGACCAGGCGGTGCTGTTCCTCCTCGATCACAGTCGCAGTCAAGGGGAGGCGGGGCTCCAGGCCGTCTACGAGACCGCCCGCACCGTGCGTGAAGGCCTCGATTCCTCCGCGTCGATCGGGTACCTCGCGACCGGGGAAGAGGGGCGGCTTCTCCTCAATCCGGGAACGAAGCAGGACCCGGCCCCGGATCAGGGTTTGGCGGTGATGGAGGAAATCGGTGCCTCGTCGAACTTCGAGCGCGGCGTCCACCTCGCCCGCGGGCTTTTTCCCGGAGGCTCTTCCCGCCACCTCATCCTCGTCGGCGACGGAGTCGAAACGAGAGGTTCCCTCCTCGACGCGGCGAAGGAGGCGGCGGTCGCCGGCATCAAAATTCACGCCATCGGGGTCTCCGGCGAGATTCAGCCGGACGTGCGAGTGACCCGGCTGACCAGTTCCCAGTCCCGCCTCAATGAAGGGGCCAGCCTCGAATTGGAGGCGATGATAGAGGGATCGCTTTCCGGCCCGGGTCGCGTCCGCCTGTTCGAAAACGGGGTCGAAGTCGAAGAGGTCGCGGTTCAAATAACCGCCGGAGAACCCCTCGTGCAGCGATTCAAACGAGTTCCCGAAAAACGTAATATTTACAACTACCGAGTTGTTATCGAAGGGTTTGCAGGAATTGATTCCATCCCCGAAAACAACGAAGCCCTCAGTATCGTGGACGTGCGGGGAAAACCCCTCTATCTCTACGTCGAAGGCGAAGAAGGGGAATCCCATTACCTCGTCGAGGCGATGAACCGCGAGGGCATTCGCCTCGACGTGCGCGGCCCCGAAGGCCTTCCCGCGTCGCTGCAGGAACTTTCGGGCTACGACGGCATCATCCTCTCGGACATTCCCGCCCATCGCATCGGCGAGTCCCGCATGAGTGCGATCCGCGACTACGTGGAAACCCTCGGGGGTGGCTTTGTCATGATAGGCGGCATGAATTCCTTCGGCGTCGGCGGCTACTATCGCACTCCCATCGAGGAGGTGCTGCCGGTGAAACTCAAAGCTCCCGACGAGGAAGAATCCCAGTCATCCGCCCTCGCCCTCGTCATCGACCGCTCCGGTTCCATGTCGGGACAGAAAATCGAAATCTGCAAAGCCGCCGCCGTCGCCAGCGCCGAATTGCTCTCGAACAAGGACTTCATCGGCGTCTACGCCTTTGATTCCCAGGTCCACGAAATCGTCCCGATG
Source organism: uncultured Akkermansia sp. (assembly GCA_964383345.1). Lineage (GTDB taxonomy): Bacteria > Verrucomicrobiota > Verrucomicrobiia > Verrucomicrobiales > DEV007 > Arctic95D-9. Next base: position 17,433 of record CAYLJC010000010.1, read on the forward strand.
ACGCGGGTCACCTCGACCAGCACCATCGCCGGGCAGATCGCCCTGATCGGGTCCGGCGGCGGCACCAACATCTATCCCGGCATGGTCAAGGCGCGGGAAGCGCTCACCGAAGTAAAGGCCAGGGTGAAACACATGATTGTGCTGACCGACGGCCAGAGTTCCGGCGAAGGCTACCAGGCCCTCGCTTCGCAATGCCACGCCGAGGGCATCACCATTTCCACCGTTGCCGTCGGGGCGGGGGCTCAGGTGGGGTTGCTCCAGTCCATCGCTGCGGCCGGCGGCGGGCAGAGTTATGTCACAATGGATCCGAATGCCATCGTCCGCATTTTCACCCAGGACACCCTCACCCACACCGGACGGATGATACGCGAGGAAGCCTTCGAACCCCGCCTCGTCGAGGCCCATCCCATGCTCCGGGACTGGGAGGACGGCATCGCCCCGCCGCTTCTCGGCTACGTGAAAACCAACCGCAAGGCGACTGCCCAGATTCCGCTCGTGACCGACACGGGGGACCCACTCCTGGCGCACTGGCGCTTCGGTCTCGGCAAAGTCACCGCCTTCACCTCGGATTGCAAATCGCGCTGGGCCGCGCTCTGGGTGTCGGACTGGTCGGGCTACAGCGCTCTCTGGTCCCAGATCCTGCGCGAGACGGCACGTCCACCGCAGGGATGGAACATGGACCTGCGGCTCGAAGAAGAGGGTTCCGATGTCAAAATCACGGTTGATCTCGCCGAAGACGCCGGAACCCGCCGCAACGGCGCCACGGTCGAAGCCGAGGTCTTCCATCTTCCCGCCAGCGCCCTCGGATCGGGCATGAAATCCGTGGCCACCCTCCGCCTCGGGCAGGAAGGTCCCGGCTGGTACGGGTCGCGATTCCGACCCGCCGAAGCCGGAGTCTACCTCGTGCGGGCGCGATCCGGATCACAAATCGTCTCCGCCGGCTACGTTCACAATCCCTCCAGCGAGGTCGCGACCGGTCGCGTCGACGAGGCGCTCCTGCGCGAGGTCTGCGAAATCACCGGCGGCACGTATCTCGAAAGCCCGGGGCAACCCCTCGAACTCACCGGCACCGATGTCGCCCGCTATGTCGAACTCTGGCCCTGGCTGATGATGGCCTTTCTTGTTGTCTTCCTTCTCGACTTGATCCTCCGCCGTTGGGAAAACCTCATGGGGGTGGGGGATCACATCCTGCGCATCTTCGGAAAACGGGCCTGAGTCCGTTGGTCGCCCCTCAACGATACCGAACTGGCATCGAATCAAGAACGATTCAGTATTTTGATTATAATCGATTCCATGCGTGACTTTCGCATGAGCAATACCTACGACGTGATCGCGATCGGCGGAGGCCCCGCCGGTTCCAGTGCCGCGGCGATCCTGGCGGAATACGGCCACCGTGTCCTGGTGTTGGAGCGCGAGAAATTTCCCCGCTACCACATCGGCGAATCCCTCATTCCCTTCACTTTCCAACCTCTGGAGCGTCTCGGTCTGATCGAAAAGATGCGGCAATCTCATTTTGTGAAAAAATACAGTGTCCGCTTCATCGA
>CAYLJC010000011.1:0-15526 GCA_964383345.1 uncultured Akkermansia sp.
GGCGACCCCGGCGGCCTCGCCCATGGCCACGGAGTTCCCCGTGACCCGATAGCTGCTGTGGGCGAGAAATCCGCCGCTGATGCAGCGACCCGCGAGGACAAGACCGTCGACATCCCTGGCCATGAGCGAGCGCAGCGGAATGTCGTAGGGCTGCGATTTGAAAGGCTTGCTTTCGATCTCCTTTGTTTTGCCGGGATCGGTCGAATGGACGTCGATGCCGAAGTGGACCCGGCAGATACCGTCGTCAAAGCGGGCTCCGTTTTTGATGTCCTCGTCACTGACCGAATAACGACCGTGGATGCGGCGGGCTTCACGCGTGCCGATCTGTTCGGCGGTGGAAATGATCTCGACGTTTTTCCAGGGACCGCCCTTCTTGCGGAGGGCGTTGATCATCGCGTGATTCTCCCGCCGTCCCTCGAGGGTGGCGCGGGTCATGTCGTCGGCGTTGATCGCGGAGACATTGTATTGATGGTTGGCCATCATCGCATAGAGCCCGTCGTGGATTTCAAAAATAGAGGGGCCACCATAGGAAGGATCGATCCCGGCGGAGCGCAGTTCGGCGAGGAAATTGGTCTTGCCCCGGCCGAGATTTCTCGCTTCGGCGAGGTGATTGACGAAAGGAGCGATGCCGTCGGTGGTGACTCCGTGAAACAACACCATCAGGCTCATCGGTTGGGTGATGCCGTCGCCGGGACGCCCGAAATCGAAGCCGCAGCCCGCCTGCGCGGCGAGGTCGCCGTCCCCGGTGGCGTCGATGAAACTTTTGGCGGTCCAGACCTCGCGGCCGGACTTTGACTCGGTCACGACGGCGGCGAGCCGGTTTTTTTCATCGGGCACGGCCCCGACGATACGGGTGAACAGACGGAGATTCACCCCCGCCTCGACGAGCATGTCCTCGAGGAGAAGTTTCATCGGTTCGGGGTGATAGACCCAGGCGCTCTTGACCTTTTTCCCGTTGCCCTGTTCCTTGAGCCGCACGATCAGCTCGGCCATGATCCCCGGTTTGTTGAGTCCGTCGAGAATCCACGAGAGCATCCCGGCGGTCCAGATCCCCCCGACGCAGCCGTGAACCTCGATCAGCGCCGTCTTCGCTCCGCTCCGCGCCGCCGCCAGGGCCGCCGCGAATCCCGCCGGGCCGCCTCCACAGACAATCACGTCATAGTCGGCCACCACCGGAATCTCGCGGGCGTCTTCGGCGAACCAATCCCCCTTGAGAGTGCCCGAAGTGCGCACATGCATGCGCTCGTTGGTCCCGAAGGTCCCGGTTCCGTCGCCTCCGGAAGAACGCCGCAGGGGAGCGGGACGGTTCCCCGGATTGACCTTCTCCTGACTGAAGGCGCTTCCCGCCCCGGCGGCGAGGGCACCGGCCCCGGCGGCAAGTTGTTTCGCAAAATGGCGGCGGTCGAGAGGGCGATCAGTCATGCCCCCCACTAAACCGTATTCGAACGAAAAGGGGAAGCCCCGTTTTGCGTGAGAAAAGAAGGAGTCATCGATGATATAAAGATTATTGTATTTATAATAAACTTTTGTTACATTCCTGCAAATACCGTCCGCTCCCATGACATTGGAATCCGCAATTTTCCTGATCACCTTTTCCTTCAGCCACGTTTTTTTCCCGGGGCATCCGACACCTTTGCTGCTCACGACGGGCGGGATGGGGATGAAAAAAGCCTGGCAATTCACTCTCGGCATGGCCATCGCGCACGGACTGCTCATGGCCCTGGCGCTGGGGGTGGGGCAGTTTTTCCTGAAAATGCTGATGGTGGCCTGGCCGGGCGGAAAGTTCTGGTTGAGCCACATCGATATTCCCATTCTCCTCGTGCTGGGATGTCTGCTCCTGCGGGAAGCGTTCCGTCGCGGCGGTGAGGTGGAGCGGGCGCAAAAAATGCTCGATCCGAAACATCCCTTCCTCACCGGTGCGGCGATCGGATTCATCCCCTGTCCCGACACCATCGGCTACGCCATGATCGGCGGCGCGATGGGAATGCAGGGCCTCGCCCACATGATCACGGCGACCTCCATCGTCTTCGTCGGAACCGCCGCCGGATTCTGCAGCGTCACGGCGGTGGCGGCCTTCATGCCCCGGCTGGTGAAGAGTCCGAAGCTCGGCCCGGCGATCTGTCTGGTGACCGCGCTGGTCTGTTTTGCCAACGTCACCTACCGCACCTGGAACACCTGGAACGACTGGGCATGAAACACCTGTATCCGCTCCATCTGCTTCTTTTCGCCGGTTTCCTCGCCGCCTGTACGGACCAGAAGGAGGATCCCACGGCGGCGGCGGACTGGCGTCCCGAACAAGCCAGCGTCGCCCGGCACATCAGCAGCGTGCATCATTTTGTGATCGATCCTTCGCCCGAGGCGCATCTCCGGGTGGATCGCGACCCGGAGAGTGGAAAAATCATCGGCGAGTTCCGCGAGGATGTTCTCGCCACCCTCGGCGGGGAAAAGGCCCTCTACGTGATGGGTTGGGACGGCAATCCGCAGCTTTCTTCGCGGCACGAGTATCTTTTTTTCCTCGAAGCGCTCCATGCCTACCTCGTGCTGAACCATCCCGAGTGGGACGGGGGCGAGGGGAAGTCGGCCGATGCGACGTCCTCTCCCCGGGTCACCGCGACCGATCCGGCGATTCCGGGACCCGCCGGGGGCTGACCCGGAGAGACCCTCCCGGGTCGGACACCCAACCCTGTCAAGCCAACAGCTCCCCGGCCTTCGCAAGGATCGCGGCGGCTTCGTTCGCTCCGCCGGGAGCGGCACCGCGGGCCATTTCCGGTTTGCCGCCGCCTTTGCCTCCGGCCACGGCGAGAGATTCGCGGACGATCTCCCCGGCTCGGAAACGGGTGGTCAGGTCGGGGTGAACAATGACTCCGAAATGAACGCTGCCATCAGCGATGACGGCCATGGCGACCGCTCCGCGAAAATGGCGCGCTTTCACCGCGTTCATCGCTTCCTGGAGCAAGGCGGACGAGTCTCCGGGGAGCAGGCCCGCCCAGGTTTCGCCTTCGTAACCGGCAAAGGTCTCCTCGCACCACCGCGAGGCGATGTCGGCGGCGGCTCCGGCGGATGCCTTTTTGACCGCTTTTTCGGCTTGCACCGCCGCCGCCCGGATCGTGTCGCGATGGGCTTCGAATTGCTTCAGGTGGAGGTTCGCGGCGGAGAGGTCGCCCGAGGCGAGCGAGTCGGTGATGGCCGCGTGGAGATTGTCGACGTTCTCGAGTTCGGCGTAGGATTTGCCGAGTTCCTTCAGCTTGGTGTTGGCGGCGGCGAGCTTTTCAGCGGCATCGGAGAAATCAGCGTGAACGGCGGCGGCTTCCCCGGCGATGAGGTCCGCCGCCGCTTCTCCACAGACCGCTTCGACGCGGCGGATTCCGGCGGCGACGGCTCCTTCACTTTTGATTTTGAAAAAGCCGATGTCGCCGGTGGTGGCGACATGGGTGCCACCGCAGAGTTCCATCGAATATCCGTCGAAGGCCCCTTTTCCGCCGCCGATCTGGACCACGCGGACGTTTTCGCCGTACTTGTCGCCGAAGAACTGCATCACCCGCGGGTTGTCTCTCACTTCGGAGTGGGGCACTTCGGACACGGTGACCGCGTCGTTCGAGAAGATGCACCGGTTCACCTCGGCCTCGATGCGGTTGAGCTTCTCGGGGTCGAGGGCGGAGGAGTTGAAGTCGAAGCGAAGGCGGTCCGGCGCGACGAGGGAACCCTGCTGGGTGGCGTCGGGATCAACGATCTCGTGCAACGCCCGGTGGAAGAGATGGGTCGCGGTGTGGTGCCGCTCGATCCCGCGGCGACGCGTCGTGTCGACCGCAAGGGTGACGTTTGACGTGTTTTTGTCAGGACGTTTCCCGAGCTGGAGAACAGCCGCTTCGCCAACTCCGAGGACGGCGAGCACGGGAATGGTTTCGTCCCCGGCGCGGAGGGTTCCGGTGTCGCCCTGCTGGCCGCCCTTTTCGATGTAAAAGGGGCTGCGGTCGACGATGGCAAAGACACCACTCTCGTTCTCGATCCACTCCTGCACGACGGCATCGGTCTCGTCTTGGTCGTAACCGACAAATTCGGTTTTCACTTCCGTGGCGATGGCAACGGCCTCGATCACCGCGCTGGAGCGGCCTTCGGCGCCGGTGCTCTTGTGTGCCTCGACGAGGCGGACCACCTCGTCGCCGTCCGTGGTGAGAGACCGCTCGTCGAGGAGCAATTGGGTCAGATCGGTGGGAAAGCCATAGGTCTCCCAGAGTTTCACGACAGTCTCGGCGGGAAAATTCGCGCCCTCGGCCACTTTGGCGGCGGCGTCATCGAAGAGTTTGAGCCCGCGGTCGAGGGTGCGGTTGAATTGCTCTTCCTCGGCACGGAGCACGGCGGTGATTTTTTCCCGTCGGGCCACCAGTTCGGGAAAAACCTCGCCGAACTCATCCACGAGGACGGGGACGAGCCGGTGCAAAAAGGGATTCCCGGCGTCAAACCCGAGGATGCGACCGAAGCGCACCGCGCGGCGCAGGATGTTGCGAATGACGTAGTTGCGCCCGCCGTTGCCGGGTTCGATCCCGTCGGCGATGGCGAAGCTCACCGTGCGGATGTGGTCTCCGACGACGCGAAAGGCGATGTCGATCTGCTCCTGCTCGGTGAGGCTGTGACGTCGGCCGCCTTCGGGAACGGAAGAGGTGTAGGTCCGGCCGGTCAGTTCGGAGAGTTTGGCAAAGATGGGGGTGAACACGTCGGTGTCGTAGTTCGAGGCAAGACGCGAGAAATCGGTGAATCCCTTGGTGCCCTGGATCACGGCGCAGGCGCGCTCGAAGCCCATCCCGGTGTCGACGTGACAGGCGGGAAGAGGGCGGAAGGTGCCGTCCTCGTTGGCGTTGAACTGGATGAAGACGAGATTCCAGATCTCGATGCAGCGAGCGTCATCGCCGTTGACGAGCCGCCCCCGGGTGTCGCCGGCGGGCGTGAGGTCGATGTGGATTTCCGAGCAGGGACCGCAGGGGCCGGTCTCGCCCATCATCCAGAAGTTGTCCTTGCGGTTGCCGTTGACGATGTGAACCGCGGGATCGAGGCCGGCCTTTTCAAAAATTGCCGCCCAGAGGTCGTAGGCTTCCCGGTCGAATTCGGACGGGTCCCCCTCGCCCGGAGCGTAAACGGTCGCGTAGAGGCGCTCAGCGGGAAGGCCCCAGCGCTCCGTGAGCAGCTCCCAGGCCCAGGCGATCGCCTCGGCCTTGAAGTAGTTCCCGAAACTCCAGTTCCCCAGCATTTCGAAGAGGGTGTGGTGATAGGTGTCGTAGCCGACGTCCTCGAGGTCGTTGTGTTTGCCCCCCGCGCGGATGCATTTCTGGGTGTCGGCGGCGCGCGGAGGATCGTAGGGGGCGGCTTCCGTGCCGAGGAAATACGGAATGAACTGATTCATCCCCGCGTTGGTGAACAACAGGTTGGGGGATGTCGGCATGAGGGAGGCGGAGGGCACGATGCTGTGCTCTTTTTCTTCGAAAAAATCGAGAAAGGACTGCCGTATTTCGCGTGAGGTCATAGCGCGGGGAGCTTAGCGCTCCGTGACAAGGGTGCAAGCGGCAAGCAAGCGGCGGGGGTGGCGCACCGGTTTACAGGAGAAGGGATTCGGCGTAGGGTTTCGCGATCTCCGCCTGTGATTTCCGCTCCTTTTCTCCATGACTTCCCGGATTCTCTGCGCCACCGATTTTTCCGCTGAATCCTCCCGCGCCTCGGATGCGGCGGCGGCTCTCGCCGCAAAGACCGGGGAGAGCCTGATCCTCCTCCACGTCAGCGGGACCTGTGAGGCGGCGGACGAGGGCCTCACCTCCGCGCTTCATCTCGCCGCGGAAGAGCGGCTTCGGGCGGAGGCGGACCGGCTCCGCGGAACCGGAGCGGAGGTGGCGGAAGTCGTCCTCGATGGCTCGCCTTCCTCCGCCCTGCTCGAGTATCTGGAGGAATCCCCCGGCCGTCTCCTCGTGGTCGCCTCCGGCGAAAAGCGGACGTTCGCCGCCCGCTGGTTTGCCGGAGGGCTGATCGAGCGCGTCACCAGAAACTCCAAAATCCCCACTCTGGTGCTCCGCGATCCGGGCGCCCTCGAAGAGTGGTTGTCCCAAGACCGCCCTCTCCGGATCACCATTGAGGTCGGTTCCCACGCCTCCTCGGACGTGCCCCTGCAATGGCTCGCCGATCTCGCCCGGATCGGCCCCTGCGAAATCACCGCCGTCTATCTCCATTGGGTTCCGGAAGAAACCCTCCGCCTCGGACTTCCCGGCACCTCCACTTCGCTTTTTGACAACAGTCGGCAGCTCCAGGTGATGCTGGAGAGGGAGCTGAGGGAAAGGACCGCCGAGGTGCTGGGCGACCTGCCCGTGACCCTACGGGTGGAACCCCGCTGGGGTCGGGCCGATCTCCCCCTTCTCGGTCTCGCCGAGGCGGCCCGCGCGGATCTCATCATCGTGGGTGCCCGGCTGAAAAAGGGAATCTCCCGTTTTGTCGAGGAATCCGTCGCGACGGGTCTGCTCCATCATTCCCCTCTCAACCTCGCGATCATTCCCTTGGCGGAAAGCTCCGCGGACCGGAGCCTGCCGGTCTACGATCACCTTCTCGTTCCGACGGATTTCTCGGATACGGCCAACCTCGCGATCTTCCATGCCGCGGCCATGGCCTCTCCCGGGGCGACCGTTCATTTGCTCCACGTCAGGGATCGCGTGGGCGTTTCCCCTTCGGAAAGCATCGAACAGCTCCGGACGCTCATTCCCCGCGAAGCGCTCGAACGCGGGATTCGCTTTGAAACCGTGGTGGAGGACGGGCGGGTTCCCTCGGAGACGATCCTCCAGGTGGCGGCCCGCCGCATGGTCGATGTCATCTGCATGGGCAGCGCGGGGCGGAACGCGATTTCCAAGGTGCTCCTCGGTTCCGTCGCCTCGCAGGTGACGGCGGGATCCCCGCGCCCGGTCCTCCTCGTCCCCCAACCGATGTGAGAAGAAGGCGGTCCGGGAGATTCCCAAAAAGTCCATGGATCGCTCCGAGAACCGCCGGCCATCACGTACGATTTTTCAAAGGATTGCCCTCCAAAACGAATAACGGAACTCATGAATCACAGCTTGCTGCGACAGATCGAATATCGTATCCACGAGGACTCAGTCCCTCGCGGAGAGAAGCACTTCGGTGGGGCCGGACTCATCATCACCGACCAGCCCGATCATCACTGCAAGGATAACGATACCAAGGTCGTCGTTTCCTCTCCCTTTGCTGGGGAGATCAGTTGGGTGGTGAAGAGGATGAGGGAGGTTTTCACCGGTGAAATCGACCACCTCAACAAATACTGCTTCTTCCCGGAGATGGGTCGGGCTGCGCTCATCGCGATTTCCTCGGGCCGCTCCCGGCGGGAAATCCTGCTCGCGGTCGTCAATGCGGCCAAGGACTTCTGGAGCAACCGTCCGCTCCCGGCGGATCCCGCCCTCCGGTGGGCAACCGAACGGTTGCGTCGTCGCGCCTATTTTGCCTACGGATCGAATTTGTCCCACGAACAGATGAAGGAACGCTGCCCCGAAGCTTCGTTCGTCGACGCGGGCGTGGTCGCGGGATACCGATTCCTCATCAACGAGCGCGGAGTCGCCACAATTGTTCAGGACCCCGTCTCGGAAGTCCACGGGGGCATCTATCTCATCACGGACTCCGAGGCCGCCACGCTCGACCGGTGCGAAGGCGTTGGATCGGGTTGCTACGAGAAGAAAACTCTTGAAGTCACTACAGCGGGGAACAAAACCCGCGAATGCCTCGTTTATATCGATTCCCGCGCCACCCCCGGCCCTCCCCGCGACGGCTATCTCGATACCATTCTGCGGGGAGCTTGTGACTGCGGCCTTCCACCGGAGTATATCGAATTTTTGAAAACTTTCGTCGATCCACTCATCTGAACCGGGTTTCCACAAGCCGGCAACCCATGGGACCGCGGAGGTCGCGGACGCCCCGCCCCTGTCCTTGAAGTCCCCAAGCACGAGGAGGAAACGGTCGCGAACGAGTTGCCGGGCTTCCTCGAACTCGAGGCATCCCGCGGATGCGGAGTCCCTGGACCCCCTTGCTCTCGTCGAAGGCGAAGGTAGTTTTTCCCACCCTCACCGCAACCCTGCGATGAGCGCCTCCATCTTCACGATGTCCGCTGAAAAGGCGCGGATGCCCTCGGCGGTTTTTTCCGTGGCCATGGCGTCTTCGTTGAGGAGGAAACGGAAGGTCTTTTCGTCGAGAACGAGCCGCTCGATTTCCGCCTCGTCGGCGAGGGCGGGACTGAGCTTGCGCTCGACGGGGCCGTCGTTGTTCTGAAGTTCTTCGAGAAGACCGGTGCCGATCGTGAGGAGATCGCAGCCGGCCAGTTCGAGAATTTGTCCGGTGTTCCGGAAGCTCGCGCCCATCACCTCGGTCTCGTGACCGAACTTGCGGTAGTAGGTGTAGATTTGTCGCACCGATTGCACGCCGGGATCCTCGGCGCCGTGGTATTCCCCGCCGGTGTTCTTTTTGTACCAATCGTAGATGCGGCCGACAAAGGGGGAGATGAGCTGAATCCCGCCCTCGGCGCAGGCCACCGCCTGGGCGAGGGAAAACATCAGGGTGAGGTTGCAGCGGATCCCCTCTTTCTCCAGTTGCGTGGCCGCCGCGATGCCTTCCCAGGTCGAGGCGATTTTGATGAGAACCCGCTCACGGGGGATGCCGTCGGCTTCGTAGAGGGCGATCAGTTCGCGGGCCTTTTCGATGGTGCCCCGGGAATCAAAGGAGAGCCTCGCGTCCACTTCGGTGGAGACACGACCGGGCACGATTTGGAGGATTTCCTTGCCGAAAGCGATGAGCACGCGGTCGATGATGCTCCCGACCGGAGCGGAGGCCCCGGCGTCTTTCACCGCTTGCTCGACGAGGTGGGCGTATTGCTCCTGCTGCGATGCCTTGAGAATCAACGAAGGATTGGTCGTGGCGTCCTGCGGTTGGTATTCCCGCATCGATTCGAAATCGCCGGTGTCGGCGACAACGACGGTGAATTGTTTGAGTTGTTCGAGTTGATTGGACATGAACCAAGGTGCCGGAGTACCCCCGCCGTGTCCAGAGATTCCCCCGGGAGGCGGGAGTTGCGGGCGCTAAAGAACACCCCTCCCATGGCGGCGGACGTCCGCCTCAAGGAACGGGGCTTTTTTAGCCTCGGGAAGGCAGGACTGTGCCCACAGATTCCACAGAAACAGAAACAGGCTAATTCTCCGGTCGCGGATCGCAGGGAAAACGCCAAAACCCTTGACGTGATGGGCAAAACCGGATGAAATGGAGATCAGCCACGCCCTCGGGCCGTTGTGGGAGGACTCAAACGTCACCAAAATCATGAACACGCTTCTGCAGTCGCTCTCTCGTTCCGCATCATAAAATGAAGAAAGAGCCGAGCCGACGCGAGGACCGGGCCCGCGATTCGAAAGGCCGGCTGGTGTCGAGCCCGCTTAGTCGCCTGTGACACGAAGAAAATGAACCTTTCTCTGATACCCATTTGGACCTGGACCTGTCTCGCCGGCATTTTGATCGCGACGCCCGTATGCGGAGGAGGAACGGATCTGGTCCCGCCCACGAGTGAGGAGTGGGCCGAAATCTATGATCCTCCGACAAAGGTTCCGGCAGAGATTCCGGTGGGGTCGAAGCTTCGAAGTGAACTGTTTGATTTGCTGCGCACCAAGGCAGGCCCGGACACAAAATTTTCCGGCAGCATCCGATCGTTTCGCAATTGGGCTTTCTTTGCTGGCCGGACCGTGGACCGTTCCGGCAATTCACTGAAAAATCCACCGCATGGGAACGACGATGCGGTGGGACTGTGGCTAAGAACGCAAGAGGGTTGGGTCGTGGTCGCTCACAGTTTTGGACACAGTGATGCCTTTTTTGTCGTATGGCCTGAGCAGTATGGGGTGCCCCGCGAACTCCTGGGCATGGAGCAGTAACTCGATCCGCCGCCAGATGTGCGGGCAGGATTTTGGTGGAAATCGTCTTTTGAAACCTTTAGCCTCTGCCATCATGGCAGCAACAGTGTTCGAAATGGAGAATGTGAGTGTCACGCGGGGCGGGCGGACGATTTTGGACGGGATTGATCTCTCCGTCGAGCGGGGCCAGCATTGGGTCATCCTCGGCGGCAACGGCTCGGGCAAGACTTCGCTCTTGAATGTCCTGATGGGTTATCTCACTCCGACGACGGGCGAGGTCCGGATGCGCGGGCGCGAGGACGCGGTGAACTCGGCCTCGCAGAACTGGGACGACTGGCGCAAGCGCATCGGTTTTGTCAGCAGCAGTATTTCGCAACTCATTGAGCTCCAGGAAACCGCACTTGACATTGTCCTTTCGGGTCGCCATGCCATGGTCAACTACTGGCAAAAATCCGACGACCCGGCCGAGATCCGGGCGGCGGAAAAAATCCTGGAAAAGATCAAGGGTTCCCACCTGCGGGATCAACCCTGGGCGACGATGTCACAGGGAGAACGCCAGCGGGTTCTCATCGGGCGGGCACTCATGGCGCGGCGCATGGAGGTCCTCGTTCTCGACGAACCCTGCGCCGGACTGGACCCGGTGGCGCGGGAGCATTTTCTGAATTTTGTCGAAGAACTCACCCAGAAAGGCACTTTCCGCTCGCTCCTGCTGGTGACGCACCACGTCGAGGAGATCATCCCGGCGATCACCCACGCCCTCGTTCTCAAGGAGGGCCGCGCCATCTCCCAAGGCGAGAGGCGCCGCTCGCTGAACTCCCTCAGCCTCTCCCGGGCCTTCGACGCGGACCTCAAGCTGCGGTCGCGCCTGGGACGCTACCGGCTCTACTTCGACGACGAATTCATCCCCGAGGGCGGGCAGGTCGTCTGACACGTCTGACAGGCGGCTAAGTCGCTCGCGCCGGGACGGTGTCCGTGTCAGGGTTCCCGCCAGTGTTTCGCGGCGGCGCGTTCGTATTTGCGGTGAGCGCGGAGCCGTTTTTCGAGACGGGTTTTGAGCTGTGCTTTGGAAGAGCGGTTTTTTCGGCCCGACGCCATCCGCATCGTGGTCGCGGTGATGAGTTTCACGAGATTTTTGACGTCGGCGAGAGAGACAAACTCGGTCGCGATTCCGCCTTCGGGCGGGCAGTTGTGGTAGTTCCCCAGGATCACGGAGATTCCCGCGGCGGGGATGCCGTGGAGATTCATCGCGGTGGCCTCGCAGGAGCCTCCGTCGAGGAGGGCGCGCTGGTGGGCGATGTTTTCGGCGGAGGCCGCGTCGAGCAGCTCGGCGGTGACGCCGTCGTGAAACACACTGAGGCGGTCGCCGACACGGATCACGGGACCTTTTCCCTGCTCCGCTCCACCGCGCGGCGCGCTCGTTTCGAGGGAAACAAAACAAACCCCGTCGGGAAAGGGCCAGGTTTTCGCCAGCTCCATCGCTCCGATGAATCCGACCTCCTCGCCGCGGGTGAAAATGCCGTGGACGGTGGTTTCGACCTCCTTTTCCTCCAGTTCGTTGAACATCGCAATGATCGCCGCGCAGCCGACGAGGTCGTCGCAGACACGCGCGTGGATGAGGCCGTCCCGGAGGGAAAACGGCTCCAGCTCCCACATTCCGAAATCCCCGAACCACTCGACCGGATGGGACCCGAGCCGGTCCGCCGGAACGCCGCCGAGGAATTCCTCTTTTCCCGCGAAGCGCACCCAGCCGGGATGGTCCATGTGGGCACCGAAAGCGAGCCGGGCCTTTTTTCTTCCGCGCCGATAGGTGGCGATGAGATTGCCGAAGGCGTCCGCCGCGACCGTGACGTGGGGGAGCGGATCGAGCCGTTCGCGGATCACCGCCGCGACGCCATACTCGTGAAAAGGGGCCGTCGGGATGGAGAGGATCTGGCGGAAAAGCGAGACGAAGGACTGGTGGTGCATGATGGGCGGGGTTCTCCACTGATTCCCGAAAATACGGCGGGCGACAAGTTCCACCTTGCCCGCTCCGACGGGAGCGCGGATTGTCCCGGCCATGTCCACCTGGAAAAAAATCCGCTACAAGCTCGAGTGGCTCGGGCTGCAGTGGCTCTATTTTGTGATCCCCCTGCTGCCGCGAAAAGCGGCCCATCTCCTCAGCAAAGGTCTCGGGAATCTCGCCTACCTCGCCGACAAACGAGGGCGGACCACCGCGATCGAAAATCTCAGTCTGATCTTCGGGGCGGAGCGCGACGCCCGGGAGATCCGGCGGCTGGCGCGGGATTCCTACCGCAGTTTCGCCCGCACCGTGATCGACCAGTTCTGGAGCAGTCGGCTCCATCGGGAGAATTACACGGATTTCTGTGAACTGCGTATCGATGACTCCGATCTCATCGAGCGGGTCCGCGAGACCGGGGCGATCTGGGTGACGCCGCATTACGGGAACTTCGAGTGGATCGCGTTGATCATGGGTTTCCGCGATTACCAATTCACCATCGTGGCGCAGGATTTTCGCAATCCCAGCCTCACCGAGACCTACAAAAAAAATCGCGAGGTCTCCGGTCACGAGGTCATCCCGCAGCGAGGAGCGATCATGCGCTTGCTCAAAAATCTCAAGCAGGGCGGTCACGCCGCCTTCCTCACCGATCTCACGATACGTCCCTCCAAACCGGCCACGGTCATCGAATGTTTCGGACGCAAGACCTGCGTCACCGCGATCCACGCCGAGCTGATGAAACGCACCGGCCTGCCTGTAATCCCCGGCATTTGCATCCCGAAACCCGACGGAACCTACCTCTTGCGGGGATTTCGGGCGCTGGAGTTCGGACCCGACGACACCGGACACAGCATCGCCCAGGCCTGCTGGGATGTCTTCGAACCCGTCATCCGGGAAAATCCGGCACCCTGGCTCTGGATGTACAAACACTGGCGTTTTGTCCCGGAGAACAGCGAACTGGCTTATCCCTCTTACGCCCGGCCCAACGAGGCTTTTGAAGAGGTCCTCGCCCGGGCCGAGGCCGACAAAGTGTGAACTTGTCCCCGAAGTCGCTGCGTGTATGCTGCGACCGGGTTCTGCGGACCTGAGTCATGAATATCATCATCGTAGGTGCGGGTGAGATCGGCACACATATCGCCCTTGGTCTCGCTGCCGAAAGTCATGTCATCGTCGTCATCGAAGCGGATGATGAGGTGGCGGATGCCCTCAACAACCGTATCGACGCCCGCGTCATCGCCGCCGACGGGACTTCCATCGCGGCGCTGATTGATGCGGGGGTGGCGGACTGTGACCTTTTTCTCACGCTCACCAGCGACAACAACAGCAATCTCGTTTCCGCCTCCATCGCAAAACGGCTCGGGGCGAAAAAAACAATCTGCCGTGTCCATCCCGGGCTTCAGCGCGAGACGCTTTTTCTCGATTATGGCGAACATTTCGGGATCGATTACCTCTTCAGCTCGGAACGCCTCGCGGCCATGGAATTGGGCAAATACGTGCGCAATCCCACTTCCGACATGGTGGAAGAGGTTGCGCGCGGTTTTGTCGAGATCCAGCAGTTCACCCTCCCTGTGGGAAGTCCTCTCTGCGGGCGTCCTCTCGCGGAGATTCACTTTCCGCCACGGGTCAGGGTCGGAGTCATCAACCGCGGCAGCGAAATGATCGTGCCCAGGGCCGACGATCTCCTCCTCGCCGGAGATCTCCTCACCCTCTTCGGGGAACCCACCCGCCTGCATGATTTCCTCCCCCGCCTCCGGCGGCATTCGGAGAAAGAGGAGACACTCAATATTGTCATCTTCGGCGGCGGGGAATACGGGTTTTCCCTGGCCCAGTCGCTCGAGAGCATGAACTGCCGGGTGCGGATTTTTGAAGAGGACAAAGACCGCTGTGAAGATCTCTCCGATCTCCTTACCAATGTGACGATTCTCAACGCCGACGCCACTTCCCTCGCCGAAATGAAAGAGGAGCAGATCGGCATGGCCGATTTTTTTATCGCGACAACCCAAGTGGATGAGGACAATGTCATGAGCTGCCTGCAGGCGCACAGCCTCGGGACCAAATACTGCCTGCCCCTCATTCATCGGGCCGATTATGCCGATGCCATGACCAGCTACGGGGAAAGGATGGGGATCCTCGCTGCGGTCAGTCCCCGCGAGGCGACGAGAAAGGATCTCGCCCGCTTCATCACTTCGGATCGCTTTCATCTCCTCCGGAAACTCGAGGGGGTGGAACTCATCGAGGCGGCGGTGAACGAGGACTCTTCCATCATCGGGAAAAAGGTCCGCGAAATCCCCTGGCCGACGGATTGTGTCCTCGTCGCACTGCTGGACTCCTCTCGCGGACAGGTCCCCGCCGCGGACGATGAGATAGGACCGGAGGACACCCTCTACGCCCTCGTGAAACCCGGATCGAAACGCGATTTCCTGAAGCTCGTCGCTCCCTGATGAACCTCCGCATCGTCTGCAAGACTCTCGGCATCCTCGCGATTCTCATTGGATTCACGATGGGCCTGTGCTGGCTCTACGCCTGGGTCGAATGGCAGGGAGACGAGGCGAACGCGGCCGCGCACTCGGCCGCCCGCGCCCTCGGGATCTCCACCGCGATCACGATGGGGACGGGCATCATTTTGTATCTGCCGGGAATCCGGTGTCCCAACGAAGTGCTGCGCCGCGAGGCCATCGTCATCGTGGGGCTGAGCTGGATTCAGGCGAGTTTTTTTGGTGCCCTCCCCTTTGCCCTCTGCACTCCGGGACTCGACCCTGTCGGAGCTTTTTTTGAATCCGTCTCCGGATTCACCACGACCGGGGCTTCGGTGATGCGGGAGGTGGAGGCATTTCCCCGACCCATCTTGCTGTGGCGGTCCGTCACGCATTGGCTCGGGGGCATCGGCATCCTTGTTGTTTTTGTCGCGGTCCTCTCCTTTCTCGGAGTGGGGAGCCGCTCACTCGTGCAGCAGGAGTCGAGCCTGAACATCTCCGCCTCGGGCGTTTCGCGGATCCGCGATCTCGCCGCCAGCCTGATCAAGGTCTACCTCGCCTTCTCGCTGCTCTGTTATCTCGGCCTGGTCTTTCTCGGGATGGGGCACTTCGACGCCGTCTGTCATGCCATGTCCACGATCGCGACAGGGGGATTCAGCACAAAAAACCTGAGCATCGCCCACTTCAACAGCCCGGCGATCGAGATCTGGCTGACCGTGTTTATGTTCCTCTCGGCGATCGGGTTCATGTTTTATATTTTCCTCGTCCATCGCCGTTGGAGCCGGATCCGGGCGGAGGAGGAAGCCCGTTATTATCTCTTCCTCCTCGCCGGGATCGGTCTCCTCATCTATGCCAATCACCTCTTCGTCGGAGGGGAAACGGCGGGGACGGACCGAGCGACGCTTTTCCGGGAGATTTTCTTCACCGTGGTCTCGATCAGCTCGACGACGGGTTTTGTGCTGACCGACTACGGGCAGTGGCCCCTCTTCTCGAAGATGCTCCTGATCCCGCTGATGTTCATCGGCGGATGTGCCGGTTCGACCGCGGGAGGATTAAAAATGAACCGTATCATTCTCTTTGCAAAAATCTCGCTGCGGGAGTTGGTGCGGTCCTTCCGGCCCAATCGGGTTTTCCGCATC
>CAYLJC010000011.1:15536-18779 GCA_964383345.1 uncultured Akkermansia sp.
CATCCGGCTCAACGGGGTGGTGCAGGAGGAGCAGGTCTTTATCGCGACCTCGTTTCTCATCGCCCTTGGATTTGTCGTGATGGGTCTTTCGATTATCGCCGTCTCGGCGCTGGAACCCTCGCTCGATCTCTTCTCGGTGATCGGATCGGTCAGCTGCGCACTCTGGAATGTGGGAGCGGGTTTCGGCGTGGTGGGACCGACCGGCAATTTCAGTTCGCTCCATTCGAGCACGCTCCTGCTCCTGAGTTTCCTGATGATCCTCGGACGTCTCGAGTTCTTCGCCCTCCTCGTTCTTTTTGTCCCCTCACTTTGGAGGAAATATTGATTCCGCGTTCGATGGGGAAAATCGCGCAGACCTGGGACTTGGAAACCTCTCTCGAAGACACGGGGCTGATCCGCTTTGACAAAAAAACCCGCGAGGGCTTCGTCAAACTGGGCCTCGCCACCATAGGCGACGCCCTCACCCACTTCCCGCGCCGCCACGAGGACAGGACGCGTTTTGACCGGTTTCCCGACGGGGCGATGGATCGTCCCGTGTGTCTTCACGTGGTTGTGACCGATTGCCGCATTTCCTTCGGACGGGGAAAAGGACGTCGCGGCTTCGAGGCCACGGTGGAACCTCACGGCGGGGATCTCCTCGGCAACCGCATCATTCTGCGCTGGTTCAACGTCACCTACCTGCAGAAAATCATCGCGGTGGGGCACGAATTGGTGGTCTTCGGGCTGCCGAAAGAGAGCGGGCGGCGCGTCGTCATCGATCACCCCGATTTCGAGATCGTCGAAAGCGGGCAAACCGCGAGCGAGGCGCACATGGGCCGCATCGTCCCGATCTACCCCCTCAGCAACGGCGTCAATCAAAAGAGCCTGCGCGGACTCCTCCACGCTCTGCTGATGTCGGTCACGGATGAGATCCTGCCCGACTGGCTCCCGCCGGGAGACTATGGCGGGATGACTCGCGCGACGGCGATACGGTCCATCCATTATCCGGAAACCCTCGACGATCTCGCCCCGGCGAAACGCTACCTCGCCCTGGAGGAGTTCACCCGGCTCCAGTGGCTCCTGCTGCAGCGCCGCACCGCGCATCGGGCGAAGGGCGGAGTGCCGCATTGCGGGCCGGGGACCATCCTCGATCCCTTTCTCAAACGGCTTCCCTTCGCTCCGACGCGGGCACAACTGCGAACGATGGAAGAGATCAAAAAGGACCTCGCCGCCCCTCTCCCGATGAGCCGGCTCCTCCAGGGCGACGTCGGGGCGGGCAAAACTCTCGTCGCGGCGGCGGCGATTTTACTTGTGGTCGAAGCGGGATTCGACGCCGCCCTGATGGCTCCGACCCAAATCCTCGCGGAACAGCATTTCCGGACCTTCCGCGACTGGCTCGCCCCGCTCGGGGTGGATGTCAGGCTGCTCACGGGAACGCGGGAAGAGAGCACGGAGATGCCGCTATTCTCCGCCGCCACGGACCGGGGAAAAAAGCTCGGTTCCCTCACCATCGGGACCCACGCCCTCCTCCACGGACGCGCCGTTTTTGAAAACGGACTCGGCCTCGCGGTGATCGACGAGCAGCACAAATTCGGCGTCGGTCAGCGCGAAGCACTCATCGGGCAAGGGGACTCCACCGATGTCCTCGTCATGACCGCGACCCCGATCCCGAGAACCCTGACACTTGCCTTTTACGGCGATCTCGATGTCTCCCTCCTTGATGAACTGCCGACGGGACGGGGAAAGATCATCACCGGGATACGGCTGACCACCCGGACCGAAGACGCCGCCGCTTTTGTTCGCGACCAGCTCTCCGCCGGACGACAAGCCTATCTCGTTTACCCTCTCATCGACGAGTCGGACAAACTCGATCTCGGAGCCGCCACAATCGAATTCGAGGCCTGGAAAAAACGACTTTCCGATTATCAGGTCGAACTGCTCCACGGACGGATGTCGAGCGAGGAAAAGGATGCCGTGATGGAGCGTTTTCGCAGCGGAGCAGCGCAGGTTCTCGTGTCCACCACCGTCATCGAGGTCGGGGTTGATGTGCCCAACGCCAACGTCATGCTCATCTACCACGCCGAACGTTTCGGCCTCGCCCAGTTGCACCAGTTGCGCGGGCGGATCGGGCGCGGGGAACACAAGAGCTTCTGCGTGCTCATGATCCCGCCCGAACAGACGGAGGCACGCGAGCGGCTCCGCATCCTCGAAGAGACCCGCGACGGGTTCCGCATCGCCGACGAGGACCTGCGCCTGCGCGGTCCCGGCGAAGTCCTCGGCACCCAGCAGAGCGGTCTCCCCGACCTGAAATTCGCCGAATTCCTCGGCGACACCCGCCTCGTCGAGGAAGCCTCGAGGCTGGCGGCGGAGATGACGGGGGCAACCTGAACTCCGCCCCGGAATCAGCCGAAAATCGACGGGTCGAGTCCTGTCGTTCCGCGAATGCTCTCGATGTAGGCGTCTTCATCGTCCTCCAGGGTCGCGAGGACGGATCTGGCTTGGGCGAGCCGTTCCGCGAGCTGGAGCCGCTCGGCCTCTTTCTCGTAATGTTTCCGGTCGAGGAAATCCTCCAGCCAAACGATGTGTCGTTGCATCGTCCGGATACGCAGGTCTTTTTTGGCGACGAGGCGCTCGCGATACCAATCGCTCCCGAGGGCGGCCTCCCTGTCAAAAAGGCAGCGGATTTCGGGATCGTGGATGGTTTTCCCCTCGTAATGGCCGTGTGCCATGATGTGGAGCAGCGCCTGAAGCGGGGGGATCGCAGCGTCGATGCCGCCGTCTTCGAAGTAGCTCAGGGCGACGCTCTTCTGGGTCTGGGTGATGTTGCGGATCCCTTCGAGGTAGTCGTCCCGCCCCTGGAGTTCGGGCTTGAGCATTTCTTCGGTGAAAACGCTGCGAGGTTCGGCGAAAACCCGTCCGAAGAAAGTTTCGACGAACTTCAGGGTGATGCGGTAACCGAGGCGACTCGCGGCGATGAGTTCCCCGTTCTCTTCGAAGTCTTCGACCGGCTCGAGATATCCCTCGTCGATGAGCCATCGCGGTTTCCGCTCGTGCAGGAACATGCGACTCCAGATCTCGGGAACGATGAGGCTGATGTCGTGGGAAACCTTGTATTTCGGCCCCACATAACCAGCCGCTGTGCTGAATCCCTCGTACCCGCTGAGCAGGTAGCTCATCAGGGCGGCGTTGAGGTCGATGATGGGAAGAAGGGCGTTGAAGGGTCCTTTGGTGAGAGCGCCTTCCGAACCGGCGCCCGTCGTCGAG
>CAYLJC010000012.1:0-18760 GCA_964383345.1 uncultured Akkermansia sp.
TCCGAGCATGGCGTCGAGGGCTCTTCACGCTATCCGAGACGGCGGACACGATCCGGCAAACCGATTCTGGCCCGTCATGTCAAGACTTTACGAATTTTTTCACGCGCATGTGCCATCGCCGGCTGCTATGGCTTGCTTATTTTAAACGAGTGATCGACGGTGGACGGGAATCCCTGAAACAAAAGGACGACCGGCCCCCACAGAATCCAGGAGCAACGGGAGAACGCCCAATTGAAGGATTCCTCCGCTTTGCTTCGGACTGTCCTATGTCCGATCTCGCGTCGATAGCGTCGCTTCTCGAATCCTGGCAGATGCTGTCGAAACTGTCGGATCTGCGAAAATGAATCGAACGGAACGCAAGCGATCTCATCCGGCAGCGGGGCGGACTCACGCCGCCCACGGTAGATGCCAATCAGAACGGAAATGATTCCGAAAGGTATCGCCCAGAGAAGAAGGTGCCCTCCCCAGCCAACAATCACCGCAATCCCGATGAAGGCAGATAATGCTATCCACGCCAGAGCGTGATCCCATGACCATCGCCGCTTCACGAATGAAGAGAGTTCCGCATCAGAACGCAATATGAGGAGAAGTCGCTGGAAATAATCCCACTCAGGCTTCGAGAGGCCAACCTTGTGATCCTTGCAGTCATCGTAGTAAAACCATGCGGCGTGGACGATCTCGTTAACGGTTCGATCCTCGCTATCGATGTCCTGGAGCCGGTCATCGAATTCGAAAGCCATGATCTGATCGTCGAGGTAGGCCTCAAACGCGGCGATCACTTCGTTTCTGGCTGTGCGGTCGATCATCGATTTTTTACCACAACGTTTGAGGCCTGGCGAACCCGATCCGAGAGCGCGACCTCAATGGGAGCATAAGGATTCCAATCCGCTAAGAATACAGGCGCTTAACTCGCAAAAAGCTCCAGCACCGGTTTGCCTTTGTGGGCCACGGTGAAGGGGCGTTTGCTGGGGCTGTAGAGCACCTGTTCGAGCGGCAGCCCGAGAGCGTGTGCGATGGTGGCGTTGAAATCGGGGATTTTCACCGGATTCTCGATCACGTTTTCCCCGCCTTCGTCCGTTTTGCCGTAGGCGATGCCGCCGCGAATCCCCCCGCCGGCGAGGACCGAGCTGAAGGCTTTGGGATAATGATCGCGCCCCTCGTTCTGATTGATCCGCGGAGTGCGTCCGAATTCCGTGGTGAGCACCACGAGGGTGTCCGCCAGTTTGCCACGGCGCTCCAGATCGGTGAGCAGCGCTCCCATGGCCTTGTCGAGAACCCCGCATTTCTCCGGGGCGGCGACAAAGACATTGTTGTGCATGTCCCAGCCTCCATAAGAAACCTCCACCGCACGCACATCGTGCTCGATGAGACGGCGGGCGAGGAGACATCCCTGACCGAAGGCGTTGTCGCCGTAGCGCGCCCTCGTCAGTTTGTCCTCGGAACCGAGGTCGAAGGCGGCGAGGTCGCGGCTCTGCATGATCCGCACGGCGTCATCATACATCTGGGTGTAGGCCCGCACTTGCTTGACGTTGTAGCGGGCGTGAAAATCGGCGTCAAAGGCATTGGCGAGGGCGAGGCGATGGTCAAATTCCTCTTTCTTCATGCCGCGCAGCTTCGAGTTTTTGAGTCCGGCTTCGGGATCGCTGATGGTAAGCGGCTCGAACTGCGGTTCAAAGAAACCGCCCCCGCCGTTGATGCGGCTGTCGCCCCCGATAAAAACCGAGCCGGGGAGATTCGGATTGAGGCGGCCTTTGAATTTCAGCGACCAGGCTCCGATCCCGGGATGCCGGATCGTGGCCCCCTGATCGTAGCTGGTGTGCATGAGGTAATTCCCCTGATCGTGCGCCCCCGCGGTGGAAGTGAGGGAACGAACGATGGCCAGCTTGTCGGCCTGGGCCGCCAGCGAAGGCAGCAGGGAAGAGATCGCGATGCCGTCCACCTTGGTGGGAATCGTTTTGGTTTCCCCCTGGTTTTCATGTCCCGGCTTGGTGTCAAACGTGTCCAGATGGGTCATTCCCCCGTTCATGTAGAGGTAAATGACGTGTTTGGCTCCGTCGGTTCGCTCTGGAAGGGCGGGAGCGGCCCCTGCGGCGCGGGATCTTGTGGTGAGCCCGAGAGCTCCCACCCCGAGGAAGGTTTTGGCGGTGCCTTCCATAAAGCGGCGGCGGCTCCATTCATCGGATTGGAATGCGGTTTTCATGTCGTGGGTTTGTGGGGACGGAGTTGGCAAAAAGGGAGAGAGCTTACTGGACAAAGATAAATTCCTGGGTGTTGAGCAGCGCCCAGACGATCGTGGGATAGGCCTCTTCACCGTCTGCCGCCACCTCGGCGAGGGCGATGCCCTGTTCCCGTTCGGTCGGATCGCGGGTGAGCATGGCCTGGAAAATCATGCGGATTTTTTCCTCCGGATTCCCCGCCTCGTGTATGCGGCGGCCGAATACGGCGAAGCGGTTCGTGAGAGCCTCCACCATGGGTCCGTTCATCAGGTTCAGGGCCTGGGGAACCGAAGCATTGTTGGCGGAGTTCTCGATGACCTCGCGATCGGACTGACCGAATTCGCGCAGGAAATGACCGCGAGGGGCCGGCGATTCCAGCTCCGAAGCACGGGCCATCCGGCTCACCAGACGGGTGTAGTTGCGGTAGTCCTGCCGCTGATGATTGACCCAGTCACGGCGCTCTTTTTTATCGGTCATCCCTGCGGGGGGCTTGCTGTATTCCGGCTTGGGCAGTTTTGTGAGAATGGCCTGCGTGCTTGCCTTCCCGTCGGACTCATTGCCCTGATCCATCACACCCGCCCCGCCGCCGCTCATCCCCATCTCCATCTCGGTCATGCCCATGGCGGCGAGCAATTCATTTCCGTCCACTTTGCGGCCGACATTTTTATAGCCGATCTCCTCGACGACCTGGCGCGCTTCGCGGCGGAGAGCGCTCAATTCGCGGCGCGCTTCGGCGAACTTTTCCTTGTCGCCCGCCTCGAGGGCTTCGGCGCTGCGTTGGCGGACCTTGTCCTCGCGGGGGCGGAGCGCTTCGTAGGCTTCCCCGATCTCCCGGACCATGGCGATGAATTCCTCCTCGCTGCGGTCTTCCACCGCGTTGTAGATGAGACGAATCCTCTCCACCGCGGCGGCCTGTTCCGTCACTTTCGGGCGGTAGCCATCGGCTTCCGGCAGCGCGAGGGCCACGATGGAGTCCCAGATCTGCTCGGCGCTCATCCGCCGGAGAAGCGGTCCCGCGAAGAAATAGTCTTCTCCCGGAGTCATCTCGGCGGTGTTGGCGGCGCGTTGGTAGGCTTTGGTGTTGTAGAGGACCTCCTGGTACTTCCGCATGTCGAAGTCGAGGGTTTTCATCATGTCCTCCAGATAGGCGAGCAAGGCGGGATTCGAGATCCGGGTTTGTTCGGTCAGTTCGTCAACCGGTTCGAAAACTCCATGCCCGAAGACCCGCTTCCAGAGGCGGTTGGAAATGACCCGGGTGAAGGTGGGGTTTTCCGGTGAGACCATCCAGTCGGCATAGGCGTCGATGGTGCTGTCGTCGATCTTCTCCAGATCGATTTCTTTTCCGAACATGGTCCTCGCCGTGATGGTATCGTGCGGTTTGGCGTCATCGTATTGGTAGTCGTGCGGCAGCTTCAGGGTTTTCTCGACTTCGCTGGTTCTGACGTAGCGGAGCGGATTGTAAATCTCGTTGAGGGCATTGTTGTTGCCGCGATTCTGGTGATCGTAGGCTTCGTAGGCGGCGAGGGATTTCTCGGCGAGGGCGCGAAACCGTTCGTCGGTCATTTTAAAACGTTTGAGATGCCTCTGATATCTTTCGCTCTCCATGTAGCGCGCGATTTCCCCTTCGTTGCGAAAGCGGGGAAATTTCGCATCACCCACCATTTTGAGATGGATGGCCTTGCGCTCTTCGTCCATTACCTTGGCAAAAGCCGAACGGTTGGGTGACTGGTAACCGCGGGCATCCATCCCATAAGAAAAAGCGGCCATCGCGTAGTAGTCTTTCTGGGTCCACTGGTCGAAGGGATGGTTGTGACACTGGGCGCACTCCAGCCGGGTCCCGAGAAACACACGCACCGTATTGGACATGTTGTCGAGGGGCATGCCCCGGTCGCGGATGTAATAGCCGACCGCCCCGTTTTCCCAAATCATTCCCCGGGCCGAGACCAGTTCGCGGACAAATTCGTCGTAGGGCATGTTGTCGCGGATCGCGTCTTTCACCCACAGTTGGTAGGCCGCCTCGGCTTGCCGGGCACCCACCCCGAGGTCGCGATTGATCCGGAGCACGTCGGCCCAGAAATTATAAGCATGGCTCATGTGCCCGTCGCTCTCGAGGAGGTCGGTGATGAGCTGCCCGCGTTTCCGCGGGTAAGTGGAACCGTGAAAGTTCTCCGCCTCTTCGATCGTGGGGACACGCCCGATGATGTCGAGATACACTCTCCGGAGAAAGGTGGCGTCACTGATTTCCGGGTTCGGTTTCGCCCCCTCTTTTTCCAGCATCCCCTCGACGAGGCGGTCGATCTCGGCGGCGGCTTTGGCCACGTCAAAGTCCGTCTTTCCCGAATCCGCCTTTTTGTTTTCGTTCTGGTTCGTCTCGTCGGCGACCGACGGTTTGGCTTTCGCTCGCTTCGCCTCCGGCTTCCCGCTCGATGCGGCGGAGAGGAGACTCGGGGGATTCACCGCCAGGAAAACGGCGATGACGAAGACGAAAAGAACTCGAAGCAGTTTCATCTCAATGGGGGGCATTCACAAAGGAATACCCTGAACCCGCCGAAAAGTTGCAGCGTGTTCCCCGCCGCGATGACGCCTCACCGCGTACCCCGATGAGCCAGCCTCTCCCCTTACTCGACCCCGCTCTTCGGTTCCTC
Organism: uncultured Akkermansia sp.; assembly: GCA_964383345.1. Taxonomy (GTDB): domain Bacteria; phylum Verrucomicrobiota; class Verrucomicrobiia; order Verrucomicrobiales; family DEV007; genus Arctic95D-9. Next base: position 4,862 of record CAYLJC010000012.1, read on the forward strand.
CGGGACGGTTTCCTCGGCGCGGAGTTCCGCGATCATCCGGTCGATCTGCTCGAGGTGTTTGAGCGGGAGGCGGCGGCGCTGGTGTTTGTTCCAGAGCACCTCGCGAAGGGATTCCATCACCGGGAGCGGGAGCATCTCATGCTGATTCCAATCCGGGTCGGACTTGAGGGTGGAATAAAAAACCCAGCGCCCCGCATGGTGGTTGGCCCGGTAATAAATCGGTTCCCCGTCCTCGGTCCGTTCGTGCCATTCGTGTTTTGTCATGCTTGCTCCAGGACCTCCCGCAGGGTGGCGAGGAAACGTTCGTTCTGTGGCATCGTGCCCACGGAAATCCGCACCCACCCGGGCAGCTTGTAGCCGCGCATCGCACGAATGATGACTCCGCGCTTGAGCATGGCGGAAAAAACGGCGTCCCCGTCGCCCACTTTTACGAGGATGAAATTCGCATAACTCGGCACGTACTCGAGCCCCATCTCGCCAAAGGCCCCTTGCAGGTAGGCGCGGCCCTCGTTGTTGAGATCGCGGGTGCGCTGTTGATGTTCCTCGTCGGCGAGACCGGCGATGGCCCCGGCCTGGGCGATGGAGTTGGTGTTGAAAGGCTGGCGGCATTTCTGCAGGACCTCGGCGATTTCCGGCGTGGTGAGTCCGAATCCGATCCGCAAGCCCGCGAGGCCCTGAATCTTCGAAAAAGTCCGCATGACCACGACATTCCGCCCTTCACGGATATACCGGAGCGTGTCCGGCGCGTCCTCGACAAACTCGTGGTAGGCCTCGTCAAAGATCACCATGACGTGGTCGGGGACCTTTTTCATGAAGCGGTCGATCTCCTCCGCCCCCACCATGGTGCCGGTGGGATTGTTCGGGTTGGCGATGAAAATCATCCTCGTGCGAGGGGTGATCGCCGCCGCCATCGACTCGAGATCGTGGACAAAACCGGGATCGGGCACCTCGATGGTCTCCGCGCCAAACAGGGTCGCCATCAGCTTGTAGACCACAAAAGCATGTTCCGCCGCGATGACATTGTCCCCGGGATTGAGAAACCCGTGGCCGATCAGCTCGATGATCTCATTCGAACCATTGCTGATGACCACATTGTTCCGCTCGAAACCAAATTTCTCCGCGATCGCCGTCCGCAATTGATACCCGCCTCCGTCCGGATAAATGTGAACCCCTTCCGCGGCGGCTTTCATCGCCTCGATCGCTTTCGGAGACGGACCCAGCGGATTTTCATTGGAGGCCAGCTTGATGATTTCGGTCGGCTCCAATCCCAGTTCGCGGGCGGTTTCCTCTATCGGTTTGCCGGGATCGTAGGCCACCAATCCTTCCAACCACGGATGTGCTTCTTTAACAATCGATGACATATTTTTTGTACGCTGTTTTTCTATGTATGAATCTCGGAAAACGGGCCTCAAAAACCCCGCCTTTTATCCCAGCTCGACCTGAATCGCTCCGCTCGCCGCACACGCTTTGGCCCGGGCTTCGGCGATGGTGCCGCCGCGAGCGAGGGCGACTCCCATGCGTCGTTTGCCGGCGACGCGGGGTTTTCCAAAAAGCCGGATCTGAGTATCGGGTGCCGCCAGGCTCCGGTCAAGATCTCCGTAATGAATCGCGGTGGACTGTCCCTCGACCAACAACACCGCCGAGGCGGAAGGACCGTGCTGGCGGATGTTCGGAATGGGCAGGCCGAGAATGGCGCGGGCATGGAGGGCGAACTGGGAGAGATCCTGCGAGATCATCGTGACCATCCCGGTGTCGTGCGGACGCGGGGAAACTTCGGAGAAGATGACCTCGTCCCCTTTCACAAAATATTCCACGCCGAAAACCCCGCGACCGCCGAGGCTGTCGGTGAGTCGTTTCGAGTATTCCCTCGCCTTCTCCCTCGCCACCTCGCTCATGGGTTGCGGCTGCCAGCTTTCGCGGTAGTCGCCGTCCTCCTGGGTGTGGCCGATCGGCTCGCAGAACGAGGTCCCGTCGGCATGACGCACCGTGAGCTGGGTGATCTCGTAATCGAACTCGACAAATCCCTCGACAATGACGGTGCCTTTCCCGGTGCGCCCGCCCTCCTGGGCATAGCGCCAGGCGGCGTCGATTTGGTCCGGCGCGGTCACCGTGCTCTGCCCCTTGCCCGAGGAACTCATGAGAGGCTTGACCACGAGCGGGAGTCCGATTTCCGCCACTGCGGCGCGGTATTCCTCCTCCGTCGCGGCAAAACGATAGGGTGAGGTGGGCAAACCGAGTTCTTCGGCGGCGAGCCGACGAATCCCTTCGCGGTTCATCGTCAGTTGCGCGGCGCGGGCCGTCGGAATGACGGTGGCGATCCCTTCGCGTTCCACTTCGGCGAGGGCATCCGTGGCAATCGCCTCCACCTCGGGAACCACAAGATGCGGCCTTTCCTTCTCGATGACCGCCCGCAGGGCCGCCCCGTCGAGCATGGGAACCACGTGGCTGCGGTCCGCCACTTGCATCGCAGGGGCGTTCCCGTAGCTGTCCACCGCGATGACTTCGACACCGTAGCGCTGCAACTCGATGACGACTTCTTTGCCGAGTTCCCCCGAGCCGCAGAGCATCACGCGGGTCGCGTCGGGTGTGAAGGGAGTTCCTATGCTTGCCATGCGGGGCACTTTAGAGATAAAATGCGTTTTCCAAAGGGAAAATTCGATCCCATTCCTCCTTCTGTCTCCTTCATGTCCACTTGGTCGCAATGGCTCATCCTTTTCCGGATTCATATCCGGATGCTCGGGGTGAAAACGGCTGTCGCGGCGCGGCGCTCGAAGCTGATGACCGCGACGATCACGTGTTTCCTCGTCGGCTACATGGTCGCCGCCTACTGGCTCTTCCGCGAAGGTCTCCAATACGTCGCCGCACTCCCCGTCCCCGCCGCCGGGGCGCTCCTCAGCGACCGACTCATCCACGTGATGTTTTTCTGCTTTCTGGTCATGCTGGTCTTCTCGGTCGCGGTCACCACCTACATCTCCCTCTACCGCAATCGCGACACCCGCTGGCTCCTCAGCCTGCCGCTCTCCCACCGCACCATCTTTCTCTGGAAATGTTTTGAATCGGCCGCCTTTTCCAGTTGGGGGCTCGCTTTCATACTCGCTCCGCTCCTCTTCGCTTTTGCCCGGATGCGGGAAGTTCCCCCCGATTTTTTTCTGAAAACCACCCTTCTCCTGATCGTTTTCCTCAGCCTCGCCAGCGCCCTCGGCGCGCTCCTCCTCGTCACCGCGGTGCGCTGGCTGAACCGCCGCCAGATCGTCGTCGGCCTCGGCGTGCTCGCCGTCTTTCTGATCGCCTCGGCCGTCCGGACCGGCCTGCAGGACCGCCAGATCGTCCAGGAGACCGGTCTCAGCGCCGCCCTCACCTTCCAGCGTGTTCTCCACCACACCGGCATCACGGTGAACCGCGCCCTGCCGGGGACCTGGGTGGCGGCATCCATCGTGGACTGGACCCGCCCTCACCGCAGCTATTCCTCCGCGCTCTACCCCACCCTCCTCCTGAGCCATGGACTGATGGCGGTGCTCCTCCTCTATTTCGCCGGAGGACGCTGGTTCTATCCCTCTTGGAACCGCTCGTTCCAACACTCCGCCGCCTCGGCGCTGCGACGGGACCGCGGGAAAATCCCGACCGCCGCCTCCGTTCTGGCCCGCTACCCGAGTCCCTCCCTCCTCGGACGTTTTGTCGGACGCCCCCTCGCGGCGATTTCGAGAAAAGATTTTCTCACCTTTTTCCGCGAACCGGCTCAATGGGTGCAGTTCTCCCTCGTCTTCGGACTTCTCGCGATCTATTCGAGCGGGCTCCGACAGATGAACGGGGAAATGGAGCAGCCCCGCGACCTCTATCTCGTCGCCTTTCTCAATCTCGCGGTCTGTGCGCTCGCGCTCTCGACCCTGACAACCCGCTTTGTTTTCCCCCAATTCAGCCTCGAGGGACGCCGCCTCTGGATTCTCGCGATGTCGCCGCTCCAGCTCCCCTCCATCGTGATGCAAAAATTCATCACCAGCACCCTCGGCAGCGGCGTCCTCGTCATCGCGATTCTTTTTATCAGCGGCTACAATCTCCGGATCGGGCTCGCCGATTCGGTCTTTTTCGCCACCGCCGTGGGCTGCCTCGCCCTCGGTCTCAACGGTCTCGCGGTGGGCCTCGGAGTGCTCTTCCCCAATTTGCAGGAATCCAACGCCGCCAAAATCGTGAGCGGTTTCGGCGGAACCCTCTGCCTCGTCGGGAGCTTCATTTACATCCTGACATTCCTCCTCCTGCTCGCCTACCTGAGATGGGACATCTTCCAACGCAACACCGTCGATCCCGAGTGGTACCGCTCCCCTTCCCGGCAATGGGGCATCTTCACCCTGCTCCTCCTCACCTTCGCGGTCACCGCCGGACCCCTCTTTTTTTCACGGAAAAAGCTAAAAAGACTGGAAATTCTAAGAAATTTATAATATTAATGGAGGTTAAGTAAAATTCAACTTCCTGAAACCATGTCTGCGACAGCCGAAATTCATCCCTTTCTCTTCGACGAAGACGACAAAGACGATCTGAACATTCAGTTCGATCCCAAGCAGTTTCAGGCGGTGACGCCGTACAGCGACGATATCGACGACGAATACCAGCAGGCCCAGGACCAACTCCGCGCCCTCCGCCAGCAGGAAGAGCAGATCAAACGTCAGGCGGCCGAACTGGAGGAGCTCACCAAAAAAGAGCAGCAGTTCAAGACCGGTCGCATCGAGGTGTGCGAAGAACTCGCTCGTTGCCTCTCCGTCCTCGACCGCGAGGCCACCGAGGCCCGTCGCGTCGCCGAAGACTGCTGCAACGCCCACGAGCGTCTCGAGAGCCATCTCGCCAACATCAACGGGCTCCGTCCCGAGATGTGGAGCCGCGCCGACCGCAAGGCCGAACTCGCGCGCTCCATCAGCTACATCGAGGCCGCCGAGGACGAAATCGACGACATCCTGCCAATGATCAACGGCTTCACCAAAAAGCCGGGGCTTTTCAAAAACAAACCCGTCGCGCGCGGAGCCGTCTCCCTGCCTTCCGCCGTCCAGGGCGATTTCACCTACTGGCTGAAGAGCGGGTTCGCTTTCTCCCTTCCCTTCGTCGGTTTCGGAGTGATCGCCCTGATCGGTTTCCTCTTCTTCTGATCGTCACGACCGGACCGCCTGCCACTCCCCCGCATTCGTGCATGGGAATGGGGTTCCCGTCTTTTTCCCTTTCCGTTTTCTCGTTCGCATGAGCTTTTTTTCCTCCCGCCCGAAGAACCGCCGTTGCCGCAAGAGTAGTCGGCCCGAAAAAGAGAGCGCCGCCCACCTCGCCCCCGGCAAAGCAGCGCCGCGTGCGAAGAAAAAGCGTGACGAAGACCTCGGCACCCAGGCCTACCGCCTGCACGCCCGGATCGGCGCTTTGGAGTCCTTTCTGGAAAAAAAGAACGCCGCCGAAGCCCGTCGTGCCGAGATGCGCGAGCAGAACATTCTCCCCCCGCCGGACAAAGCGGCCCGGCGTTCCGCGAAAAAACGCCGACTCTCCCACGCCGAACGACGCCGCTACCACGCCGAACGCAGTCGCAACGGAATCCATTTTTTCCTGCTGTTTTGCCTCGCCTGCGGTCTCGCCTGGTGGCTCATTTTCTCCGGGATCTGATACGCTGCGGGACCGTGATCCCCTACTCCAGTTCCCGCCGCAGTTCGTGGACGGTGCGGACGATGGACTCCTCGACGTCGGAGCGCCAGCGAGCTGGAAAGAGCTTCCATTTCATCGCATCCCCCCCTTCGTAGCCGCCCTCGTCCCAGACACGACGGCTCGGAATATAGGTCATCACGTCGTTGCTGTAGCCCGCCACCCAGACGACAGGATCGTCGATTTCCTTCTGCAGCCGCAGCGAATAATCCACCACCACCTCGCCGCCGAGGGCCACGAGGGTGAGATCGGAACCGAGGCGTATCACCTGGACGGGATACGGGTAATCGACCGGCAGTGCCCGTCCGGCATCGAGTTCGCCGAGAAGGTGTTTTGCCAGGGTGGCGTCGAGCGTGTCGTCCGAGACGGCACGCACCTCCAGTTCCGCCCGGGTTGGATGGGTGTCGAAGGCCAGCGGGATCTCCTTCATCGCCGCGCGGATCGGTCCGCTGAGAACCCGTGGCGGCGTGCCCAAGGCGCTCTCCACGGCGAGGGCGAGGCTACGACCGTGGGATTCCGCGTACGACAGCTCGCGACGGGGGTAGGGATTTTGATCCCCGCTGCATCCGTTCAGGAAAAGGGCGGTCGCCCCCGGATGAGCTTCCTCGATCATGCCCTGCGCGTAGCCGGCGTAGTCTCCGCTGAATTTCTGGTACCCCATCGTGGTGCAGTGGCAGGCATACCCGAACACGAGGGCACGGGTGCTCTCGTCGGCAGCCCCCTTGACATGCAGCACGGGGACGCGGTGATCGACCGGGCCCTCCGGATTTGGTGCGTTGCGGAATCCCCCTTTGCCGTCGGGGCGTCTCCGGTTCATCGCGAAACCGCAGCGCGCATGCACGTATTCCGCTCCGACCTCGACCCGGTTGGCGAGAGCTTCGCCGACGAGACGGGTGAAGGTGGCCACGAGGAAGGCGCGGTAGTCTTTCGCCTCCGCCGACCGCCGCTCGGGATCGTCGATGTTCTTGTTGCGCGAATCGCGCAACTCCGGTCCGCAGTGGGTGTGCGAAACATTGATGAGGAGCCGCTCGGGCGGAATGCCGTGCTGCCCGGCGACCTGCTCCGCCGTCGCGAGGCGGACATCGCGGGGCACGCCGATGAGATCAGCGGTGAGGATGGCGACGCGCCCACCTTCCCCGTCCTCGAGAACGAGGGCTTTGGCGAAAAGATCCATCTCGATCCCTTCGGAGGGAGCTTTCCGGGCGGCGTATCCGGCCATCCACATGAGCGTCTCCGGCGTGATTGCCGCCGAGGCGGTTCCGGCCTTCCAGGAGGAGGGATTCTCCTGAGCGCCTGCGGGCAACAGGCACGAGACCGAGACAATCAAAAGAGCGGCGGACCAGCGGATCTTCATGGCGGCGGGGAATTACGGAATGTTTGGTTTCGACCAGAGGATGCGGGCGACGAAGGTGGCACCCTCGGCACCGCGGGTTTTGGAATCTTTCATGAACATACCCTCCGAGACGGTGACCCACGATTCGTTTTCATTGATCGCCACCGCCCCGAAATTCCCCATCTCGGCCCCGCGCTCGGGCACAACCACTTTTTCACTGGAGCGGATGACATGCAGCGCCGTCGGATCGACCCGGGCCATGAAGAGCGGAGCCCGGTGCCGCACGATATGATCGTTGTCGGCCCCGCGACGCGTGTAGACCAGAAAGAGACCGTCGTGATGGGCGAGCCAGTGCTGCTGGGTATTGTAACTGCCGAGTTCCGCTCCGTCGTCGAAACGCCAGGGAATCGGTTCCTCGAACCGGAGTCCGTCTTCGCTGACGCTGACATAGCCTTTTTTGTCGTTTCGCAGGGTCAGGTAGTAGCGGTCTCCGTGGGCGATCAAGGACGGTTCGTAGAGCCCCCGGGCGACATCGAGGGCGAGGAGATTTCCGTTTTTCACATAGGTCAGGGTCTCCCCGTCAAAGCGGCATTCCGCCACCGTCGTGCGGAAGGGTTCTTTCGTGCTGGTGGAAATATAGAGCGGCACGAGAAGGGAGCCGTCGGGTTTCACGACCCACTGGGAACAGGCGTTTCGGGCAAAGTCAAAATGAGCGTCGTCGGGCAGCTCGAGGATGCGCCAGGGCGTCCATGTCTCCGCCTTGGGATCGTAGACGGCATAGACCGTCTGATGGGCGCGCCGGACGTCCTCGAGTTGTTTGCCGGCCGGGCTGTAGCGAACCTGTGCTCCGATCGCGAGGAGCTTCCCGGTGGGCGCGTGCCATCCGGGAGTGACATCGGCGACGCTGACAGTGACTCCCCCGGGCAGGGTTTTCCAATCCAGTTCCGGAGGGAGAAACGGCCCGCTCCAGGGACCATCGACACCCTCGCGGGTCATGAAATGAAGACCGGAATAGTAGTCCGAGATCTTGAGATGCTTCTGGATCGTCATCACCACCGTGGGCGGCTCCCCCGCCCCGCCCGGAATCGCCGCCGCGCGGGGATGGAACCAGAGAAAATCCCCCTCGTCGTACTTCATCACCGTCTCCAGTTTCACCGTGAAATCGAGCGGATCATCCGCTGCCAGGCCCGGCCCCGCGAGACAGCAGAAAATGGAAGCAAAGAAAAACCGATTCATTTTGCGGCGGCTGCGGGAGTTTTGAGATGGGCGAGGAGGTAGTCCAGCACGGTGGCGTGGGTGACGCCGGGCGCTCCCGGGTAGACAAGCTCACAGGCGACTCCCTGGCTTTTGCAATGCTCCTGCAGCTTCACTCCGAAGTTGGAAGTGTGGGTGGGATCCTTTTGCTCCTCTCCGAGGGCCGGAGGAGACCGGTAGTAGAGATAGACCGGCGGGTCGTCCTTGCTCACGAGGGCGTAGGGCGAATACTCGGCGATCCAGGGCAGGATCGTCTCCCGTTTCGCGAGAAACTCGTCGAAGGAACTGATTTTTTTCGCCGGATCCCCGGTGAAACCGAAGGCGTGCCCGCCGTAGCGGCTGTTGGGGGTCCACTCTTTCATCTGGGCGGGATCGAGCGTCGTCTGTGCTCCCGAGACGGCGGCGAAGAGGAGACGGGACGATTCCCGCGCCACCGGATCCTCGCTCTTCGGATCGGCCAGATCATCATGGAAGGCGAGCCAGAGGGAGGTGCAGGCCCCGGCGGACCCGCCACTCGCACCGATGCGGGTTTTGTCGATGTTCCACTCCTCCGCCTGACTGCGCAGAAACTGAAGCGCCCGCGCGGCGTCGTGGAGCGGACCTTTCACCGGAGGGATCACTCCGTCGGCGGTCGCCTCCTTGATGAACCGATATTCCACCGAGGCCACCGAGACCCCCTCTTTGAGGAGAGTCGGGAGCATCTTTGTCAGGCCGCTGAGACGCCCTCCGGCATTCCAGCCTCCGCCGTGGATGAACAGGAGCACCCCCGTCGGTTTCTCGGACTCAGCCTGCCAGAAATGCAAAAGCTGTTTCGGATGAGAACCGTAGGCCACGTCGTAGTGCGTCGGATTCGGGAGGAGCGGATTCGCCTCCAGAAAGCGTTTCGCCTCGGCCTCGCCGATCTCACGGACAAAAATATTGCGCCAGCGGATCTCTCCGCCGTGGGTCTGGAGCATCAGCGGTCCCGCCGCAGGATAGGGCACGCTCTTGTCGGGGTAATTCTCGAAAGGGGCCCCGTCGACCACCAGCCGCCCGTTCAGGGTCACCCAGGTGCGATCACCGATTTGCTTGATCCGGAAGCTGTTCCACTGTCCGAAGGGTTTGTCGACGTTCATGATAGGGTCGCGTCCGAGGGTTCCCGGAGTGTTGTTGAAAAGCCCGCCCGAACCGAGATGGGGACGGCGGGTCGGTTTTTCGGGATTGAAGACCTGGTTGTTGTCCCAAATCTGCACTTGCGGTTTGCCGCGCAGGTAAATGCCGCTGTCAGCCCCGGCCACCGTCTTGTATTCGAGGAGCAGTTCGAAGTCGCCGAACTCTTCCTCCGTCGTGGCGTAGGGACCGGTCCCGTTGTTGACCAGTTCCCCGTTCTCGACGGTCCAGTGATTGGCGAAATCGGCGCGCTGCGCTTTCAGATTCTCCGCGAGTTTTTCGCCTTCGAGCTTGGCGCTGGTGTGCGGATTCCAGCCGTACCACCCGTCAAGGTTCTTGCCGTTGAAAATCGCGCGGAACCCTTTCGGCGGCGCGGGTTCGTCGGCGGAAACAGCGACGCCAATGCCAAGCATCGCCGCGAGGAGAAGAGGTTTTGTGAAGTCAAAAAGTCTGGGATTCATCAGCGACATCGTAACGATTTCCAACACGAGGTCGAGCAAGGGATGCGCCGGAGTCGCGCCAGAAGAGAGCGGCATGGAATCTCAATCCAACAGGCAAGGATTTGCCGAATCACGTCTCTCGGAGAAGGCGGAATGTGTATCCAGCCTGCCACGGGAAGGACACGAAGCACCTCAGTCCCCCCGCGTCCGCAATCCCAGCGCGGCGTCGGCGCGTTCGCTCACTTCCCGGTAAAAGGCCGCTTTTTCGGGCCACTTGATGTCCTCGCCATAGATCGGGATCATCTCCTGGATGCGGGCGTGGCCTTCGTCGCTCGCGAGGAGTCCGGGAAACCATTTTTCGATGACCCGGAGGACGATGTCCACCGAAACCGAAGCCCCCGGCGACGCGCCCAGGAGGGCGGAGAGGGTGCGGTCGGCGTCACTGATGATCTCGGTGCCGTAATGGACGATTCCGGCTTCCCCGTCGGTTTTTTTGATCGCCTGGACGCGGATCCCGGCATCGACGAGCCGCCAGTCTTTGGCTTCGGCGGCGGGATAAAAGACGCGCAGCACCTCGATGCGGTCGGCCATGCTCTGGGTGCCCTGTCCGATGAGATAACGAACCAATGCAAGGTTGTGTCTCGCGATTTTGAAAAGGGTGGCGATATTGTCAGGACGGATCGATCCGGGCAAATCGAGGACGCTGCCTTTACCGTGGAGGAACTTGGTCGTAAAGGCCGCGAAAGGTCCGAAGAGCAGCGTTTTTTTCCCGTCGAGATACCGGGTGTCGAGGTGGGGCACGGCCATCGTCGGCGCGGCGTCGAGAGCCTGGCCGTAGACCTTGGCAGTGTGTTTCGCAACCAGTGCGGGGTTGTCGCAGACGAGCCATTGCCCGCCGATGGGAAAACCTCCGAGTCCCTTCGCCTCGGGAATACCGGACTTCTGGAGGAGACGCAGGCTGCCGCCTCCGGCTCCGACAAAAACAAATCGGGCGCGGCTGCGATGTTCCCGGCCGTCCGCGAGAGGACGCACCTTCACCTCCCACCCTCCAGCGGTTTTGGCGAGATCGGTGACGCGGTGTCCGGTCGCCACGGCACAGCGGTCCTGTCGACCGAGCCAGCCCAGCAGGCCTCTCGCGATGCCGCCGAAATTCACATCGGTGCCCCCGTCCATCTTCGTGGCGGCGATGGGAACGTCGCCCCGCCCTTCCAGGAGGAGCGGAGCCCAACCCGCGATGCGCTCCCGCCCGGTGGTGTATTCCAGTTCGGAGAAAAAATGGTGGGCGGACATTCCGGCATGGCGGGCTCGCAGGAAATCGACCTGCTCCTCCCCGTGGACAAAACTGATATGGGGTAGCGGACGGATGACTTCCGCCGGACGGGTGATCATTCCGCTGGCCACGGCGTAGGCCCAGAATTGCCTGGAATATTCGAACTGCTCGAAAATTTCGATGGCCTTGTCCGCTTGTACCGAGCCATCCGCTTCCCGCACCGGAGTGTAGCTCAATTCGCAAATGCCGGCGTGTCCGGTCCCCGCGTTGTTCCATCCGTGGGAGCTCTCCCGGGCGAGTCCGTCGGTGACTTCGTAGACCTGGATGCTGAGGGAGGGGTCGAGTCGCTTCAGCAACGCACCGAGATTGGCGGACATGATTCCGCTGCCGATGAGAATCACGTCAGGATTTTCGATGCGGACCATTTTCCGTCAAAGAGGCTCGAGCCGGACGCTCTGTTCACCGGGCACCGAAGCAGAAAAGATGCTCCGCCCCACGGAGGAGCAAACGGTCGCGCACCGGAACCGGGGCGGCAATGATGGCTTCCCCCATCTCGTTGCTGGAGAGCACTTCCATGCCGGTGTCGCTCACCCGGACGACGGCGACCACTCCGTCCTCGCGAGCACAGTAGAGAAGGTCACCGGCGAGAATGGGCGAAGAATAGTAGTTGCTCGAGGCGCGCGGGATGGCATCGACCCAGCGATCCTTGCCGGTGCGGATGTCGAGGCAGTGGATCTTGCCGCGATCCGAGAGGAGATAGGCCCGGTCCCCGCTGGCCACCGGGGACGGACAGTCCGCCCCGATGTCGGTGCGTTCCCAGAGACGGGCACTGGAGGTGATGTCCCCGCTCCCGCCGAGTTTCACCGCGGCGGTGAATTTGGCGCGTCCGTAGGGCACCACGGCGATGCCGTCACTGAAGGCGGGCGAGGCGATGACCCGCCACATCGCCTTGTCCTCGGGATTAAATCCTCCGCAGGTCCAGAGTCGTTTGCCGTTCTTGGGATCGTGACCGGTGAGGTGGTCCGCTCCCCAGATCACGAGGGTTTCCTGACCATCTATCGTGGTGAGATAGGGGGTGGTGTAGGCCTGGCCGCTTTCCTTTTGCACGGGAAAGGTGCGATCCACTTTCCAGGCGACGCCGCCGTCTTCGGGCCTGAGCGCGACGACGTAGGAATCGCCCTCCTGCATCACCGCGATCACGACATACCCTCCGGCGAAGATGGGCGAGGTTCCGAGATCCCACCAGAGGGTGTCTTCCCCGAATTTTTCCTGGAGATTGATCCGCCAGTTCACCTTCCCGGCAAAGTCGAGCGAAGCGACGGTACCGCTCTTGAAATAGACCACGAGATTTTTCCCGTCGGTGATGGGCGAGGAATTCGAGCCGCTCGCGTTCTTGTGCTTCCCGGCCCGCTCTTCCCCGAGGGACTTTTGCCAGACCAGTTCCCCGTCCCAGTCATAGGCGAGCACGCTGTCCTCTCCTTCGACGCCGCAGGTGACAAAGATGAGGTCGCCCGAGACGACCGGTGTGCTGCTTCCCTTGCCGGGTAATTTCGCTTTCCAAAGCAGGTTCTCACTGGGAGAAAAACTCGTCGGGAACTCCCCCTTCGCCGCGACGCCGTTGCCTTGCGGCCCGCGCCATTGGGGCCAGTCGTCGGATAAAGCGGAGCCGGAAAACCCGAGGGTGCCGAGAGCGAGAACGGTAAGGAGTTTCATCATGGCAGAAGCTATGGGCAAACAGTAGGGACGAAAGGGGCAATTTCCACCCTTTTGGGACACCTCATCCCGTCACCGCGATTCAGATTCCAGGGTCAGTTCGGCCAGGTAGATCGCCGTGATCGTCTGACCCGCCTCGTCCTTTTCGTGGCTGGAATACCAGGAGACGAGACCGCGCCCGTCCTCGAGTTCGACAAATCCCGGGTAGGAATTGTCCCCGCCGCTGGGAAGTTCGGCACAGACCGTGAGGCTGTCCCCCTCCAGCCAGTAGAGCACTGTCTTCGGTCCCTCCTCGGTATTGCGCCGGCCACCCACGAGAGTGTGGTCGCCCCATCGCGCCAGGAGCGGGCCGCCGATGTAGTCGGGAAAAGAGACCCGCGTTTTCTCTCCCCAGGGCGGCGCGGCTCGGATGATTTCGGCGGGCTGAGATCCGGCCCGGCTCACCGCGAGGAGATCCCCGTTTTCTTCGAAGAGAAAGGCCGTCTCGTCCCCGCGTCCGGGCTGAAAGAGGGAGTGGAATCTCCAGTGAAGTCCGTCTTCGCTCTCCAGCATGGCGGATTCCACGACGCGGGGGTGTTCGCTGTCGATTTCGCTCTGGTCGGCGTAGTTCCGCTTGCGGCGGCCGCAAAGGTAAGCCTTGCCATCGTGGGTGGCAGCGCGCCAGATGTAGTGTCCGTAGGTGCCCTCCAGTTGGGTGGGCTGGCTCCAGCTTTTTCCGTCGGCGGTGAACACGGCGTAGCCGAGATGTTTGTTGAGGTCGTATTGGTCTCGGGGCAGCTCGCCTTCGCCCGACCACCAGGTGCCGGTATAAACAAAAAGCTGCTCCCGGAAAATCAGAAAATGCGGATCGCGCACGTCCCGGAATGGTACCGAAAAACGCTGTTCCTCGGTCCACTCCTTCGCGTCCTCACTTGAGAGAATGCGGATCGAGGAAGTGGGAAAAACCATGTGTCCGTCCGGACAGCTACGGAAGGTGAGCCAGTATTTTCCCTGCCAGCGGATCAGATCGGTGAAGGCATTGTGCGGCGCCCGATCCCAGATCCAGTGGTTAGTTCGGGCAGCGTCCACGGCGGATC
>CAYLJC010000013.1:0-16740 GCA_964383345.1 uncultured Akkermansia sp.
GAGGATCCGCTCGCCCTCCGCAACCGCCCCGAGGGCTGGTACCGGCTCCTCGCGGAGGGGCGGGGCATGATCCTGCGGTCCTGGCAGGTGCCGCCGCCGGATTTCCGCGAATGTTTTGGATTTCCCCACCGCGTCGTCGGCGCGGCCTATCTGTCCCAGCTGGGGATTTCCGACCGCGAGGCTTTTTTTGATCAGAAATTCGCCCGCGACTTCACCGCGCGGCACGGCCTGAGTCTGGTGGGGGAGAGGGAGGAATGGCCCGTCCGCCTCACCGGTCGGCGCTGGATCGGCGAATCCACTCTGCTGCCTTTTCCCGACGAGGCGTCCCGGGCCGCTCGGGCGGCGGCGGTGCTGGAGGAACTCTCGGCCCGCGAGACCATCGCGGAAGATCTCGCCCGCATCGAGGCGGACCGACTCGGCGTGATTTTTGGCTTCGGTTATCTGGAAAAAGATCTCAAATCCCATCTCGCCGCAAAAGGCGCTCCTCCGCGCTCTCCCTCGGGGCGCTACCTGGCCGATGTCGCCCGTATTGCCGGGGAGACGTTCGCCTTTCTCAAATCAGCGGAGGCAAACAAGGCGGGCGACGAGAACGCGGAGGGTGCGCCGGTCCGGTTCTATGTCAATGAGAGGATCGAGTTGGCGAACAACCGCCGCAAACCGGAAGGTCCCGATCCCTACGCCCGCCACATCGCCAATCTCGCCCGCAGCCACGGCGTCGACGCGGTCTATCTCTTCACCAACGGGTACCTCGGCGGAGGCGGTTACGGCAGCACCGCGCTCGACCTCGATCTGCTCGCCTTCGCCCTACGCGAGTCCTCGGTGCGGCTCTATGTGCGGATTCCCTTTGAATTCGGGGCGGCTTCGATGGATTTGACCCGGCTCGCCCTCGCCAGCGGGGGCGGCGTGTTTCAGGGGCGGCGCGATGACCCCGACTGGGCGATCCCGCCGCCCGAAGCGGCCTGGCCGGTGGCGTCGGACGAGGATCCCTGAGGGATGGTGAAAAAGCCCTGATGAATCCAGAGGCGGATCCGAAGAAATGCGGGCCAGATCACTGGGGACGGGTCGAGGAAACCTGGGCCGGACGGATCACGAGAGGGGGCCGCCATTTCTCGCCCGATTCGTAGTCGATCGTGGAGCGGTAGTGTTTCTTCTCCGGAGCGATGTAATAGACCCCGGAGCGGGGCAGCACCGGAAGCGCAACGGCACCGGCCGGGGCGATGGAGCGAGCCTCTGCCTCGCGCGGAGCGGTTGAGGCGGAACGGTCGCCGTCGGTGAATTTGCTCTCGTCGAGACGGAGCTCGTCGCTGCGCTTCGGCGAGTCGTCCAGTCGCACCGCGCCGGGAACGATCTCGCGTTCGTCCCTGGTGTCGATGGGAACGGTGTTGGCGAGACTGGATTCGTCGGCGTCGCGGTATTTCACGGAGACCCGGATCTCGTCGTGCTTGCGGAAATGGAGCGGTTCCCCGCTCAACGGCTGCTCGGGCCAGGGCTTGCCCTCGGCTTTGGCGGTGACGCGGGCGATGGCATCGGCGATTTCCTCGTCCATCTGCTGCGAAGCGGCGGCCCGGGCCGAGGCGGCTTCGTACTGGTCGAGAGCCCGCGCCATGGCCTCCGGTCCGGTGAGGAAGGCCTCGCGGATCTCCCGGCTGCGTTCGGGGGCGGCGGAGAGGGCCGCCCCGGCAAAGAGAGTGTCATCGTCGGGAAACTCGGTCCGGGCGATAAAGATCAGGCGGGTGAGCGTTTCGGGTTCGGCCCCGGTGAACCGGATCGCGGCGTCGAGGAGGGAACGTCGGCAGTCGGGATTGCTCCGCAGGGCATCCTGAAACAGCACGACGGCTTCGGAAGGATGGACCTCAATCCCCGCCGCGAGAGTGGCGACGGCGGATGCACAGTCCGGAGCGGCTTCGGAGCCACGGGCGGAAGGGAACGGCCCCGCCGGGACCAAAGCCAGGACGAGAAAAAGAAAAATGGCGTACTTCATGGCGAGGAACGGAAGTGAAAGCGGGTAGTGGGAATCGAACCCACATAACTAGCTTGGAAGGCTAGGGCTTTACCACTAAGCTATACCCGCATATCGCCATAAAATGCCGGAATTTATAAAATTTTCAAATAATTTTTATAAATTCTAAAAATCAATGAAAGCGTATTTCTTCCGACACCCCGCCGCGGTGCGACCGGACGGGGAACGGAATGTAGCCATCTCTTTTCAAATGCCAACATCATTTTTGCGGAAATTGTGAAGGCGCTGGTCACCGCCTTTCTCGCCTTGCGATGCCGTTTCGGGATGTTTCTGAGGCGGGCACCTTTGCTGTGGGCGCTGCTCGCCGGGATCGCCGCGATTGTCGCGGTCGACGCCGGCTTCCCCTTCGCGGTGGTGCTGGTGTCCGTTCTTTTCGTGGCGGTGGGGTTCGCCGCGCTTCCCGCCGAGCCTTCGCGTCGGGTCCTCGTCGCGGGTGTCCTCGTGGCGATGGCCCTGCTCGGCTGGCGCCACCACCACCGGCTCGGGGAGATCCACGCCTTTCCCTTCGCCGCGGCGCTCGCGGAAGGGGAGGGGATCGCGATCCGCGGAGAGGGATGGATCACCGACGAGGTCGTGGCCGGGGCGCGCTCGGTCTCCACGACCCTGCGGATCGACAAGGTGACGGTCGCGGGGCATTCGGTGGCCTGCGACCACCGGGTACCCGTCTGGATTCAGAAACGGGTGCCCGATCTCGGATACGGATCGCGCGTCGCCTTCACCGGACACCTCCTCCCGCTGGAGGGAGCGTCCGGCCCCGGCGGATTCGATGCCGCGAAATTCTACTACCGCCAATCCGGTTCACTCGCCCGGCTCGAGATCCGCGAGGGGGACAGGTTCACCCTCCTCCCGGAAAGGGACGGTTTTGCCCTCATCGGGTTCGCCCGCCGTCTCCGCGACCAGCTCGAATCCGATTTGCACTTCGGAATCCCCGAAATCGACGAACCTTACGTGCATCTCATCGCGGCGATGACCCTGGGGGCGCGGGAAAATTCACCGGAGGAACTGGAGGAACTTTTCCGCATCAGCGGCACTCTCCATCTCTTTTCCGTCTCCGGCTTGCATGTGGGAATCGTCGCCGGACTTCTCTTTGCGCTGGTGCGATTTCTCCGGCTTCCCCGCCATCTCGCCGTCCTCGTGGTGATCCCCTGTGTCCTTTTTTACGCCGTCCTCACCGGACTGAGTCCCTCGGCGGTGCGCGCGGCGGTGATGCTCACGGCTTTTCTCGCGGCGTATGCCCTCCGGGAAAAACCTTCCCTGCTCAACAGCCTCGGTTTCGCCGGACTGGTCATCCTGCTCTGCGATTCCCAGCAGCTTTTCCTGCCGGGGTTTCAGTTGTCCTTCCTCATCGTGTTTTTTATCGCGCTCCTCACTTCCGGCCTTCATGCGTGGCTCGCGAAGCCTTTTCTCGCGGATCCCTTCATTCCCCGCAGTCTGCTTTCCGCCCGACGTGTCCTTCTCGACAAGGCCACCGGAATGCTGGCCGCCTCGCTCGCCATTTCCCTGTCTTCGTGGCTGGGGTCGGCTGGATTGCTCGCGTGGCATTTCCAAAACATTTCCCTCGTCGCGGTCGTGGCCAATGTCTTTATGGTGCCCTTTGCCGGGGCGATCATCTCTCTGGCCGCCTTTTCCCTGATTGCCGGAGGGATCAAACTGGTCTGGCTCGCCATTGCGGGGAACAAAATAAATGTCGTATGTGCGACGGCGCTCACCGCGCTCGCCCAGTTTTTCGCGGACTGGCCCGCCGCCTCGGTGAATACCGGCACGGTCGGAGGAGGGGACAAAATGCCGCCGCCCGATGTCCTGCGCCTCGACCTCATGGGCGACCGAGGGGAAAGCGCCATCCTTCTCTCGGTGCCGCGCCGCGGCGCGACGCCCCTCCATTGGATGATCGACTGTGGTGGCCTGCGCACCTATCGCGGACAGGTGCTGCCGCTGCTGCGCAGTCGCGGGATCAACCGGCTCGATGCTCTCGTGCTGACCCACGGTGACACCGGACACATCGGGGCCGCTCCACAGGTCATCGCGCTGTTCCGACCGCCGGTTCTGCTGGAATCCGTTTTGGAAAACCGCTCTCCGGTCCATCCCGGAATTGTGGCGACAGCGGCGGATCGGGGGGTGAAATCCGTTGCGATGGAGCGCCACCACCGCCTCGTCATCGGGGACGAGGTGGTCGCCACGGTGCTCGCCCCGGACGCGGCAAACCCGGGGCGGCTCGCCGATGATCGGGCTCTCGTCTTGAAATTCCACTACGCCGGACAGACCGTGCTGATGAGCTCGGACGTGGGATTTGCCACCGCCAATGATCTGCTCCGCGTCGGGGCGGATCTCCGCGCCGATCTCTGGATCCGGGGTCGGCACAGCGAGGGAGTTCCGGTTCCGGATGCCTTTGTCAGAGCGGTGGGTCCCCGTGCCGTTCTCTCCAGTCACGCCGATTTTCCCGACGCGGAAAGCATCCCGCCCTCGTTTCGCGAAAGACTTTTGGAGCAGGGGATCCCCCTTTTCGAGATCGGTCCCTCGGGCACGATTTCGGTGGAGTGGAGCGCCGCCGGATTGCGGATCCAACCCTATCTCCTCCCCCAGGAAACCCTCTTGCTTCCCGCCCCGTGAACCGGCTTCGCCTTTTCCCGAAAGATGAATTTTTAAAAAAAGCTAAGATTCCGCCCGTTCCCGACGTGATAGCAGGCGAACCGCAAGAGACGGATTCCCGGAAACGGGCCTCGCAACGGCCAGAAAAATGTGTTCTGGAAGTGCGAATATTCTGGAAATTATAAATATTTAAGTATACCCTACGGAAGGTCCGCTGAGGAAACGTTGACTTTCGCTGAAAAACCGCTACACAAGGAGGGAACTTGGTTCACATGCAATACGCGAACGCATACAGAATTTTGGGCTGTCTCATGGCCGGTTTCCCGGGGATGACTCTGTTGACCAGTTGCACCACCACCAGCCTCACCGCTCTCTCGAACCAGAATATCGAGGCCGTTTCCCGGATCGCCGGGGAAACACCGGAGGTCGAAAGCCTCACGCTCGGGGAGCAGCCCGGCTCCGTCGAGAACGCGCCCGCCACCATCGTGGGGGCTCCGACCACTCCCGGTGCCCCTGTCGCGCCGGGCGACCCGAGTGCTTCCGTTCTCTCCTTGGTCGACACAACCTCCGTTCCGCAAATCGATCCGGTGGCCGTGGAAAAGCCCGCCGCTCCCGCCGCCGAACCCGTTCTCCTTGCCGCCGTGCCCCGCACCCCGGTGGCGAACCGTCCCACCAATCAGATCATGATGGTTCGGACGACCGCCTACTCCCATGTCGAGGCCGATCACCTCACCTACGGACGCAAGAGCGCCGCTGGCACCAACCTGCAATACGGTGCCCGCGTCCGCAGCGCGGCGGCGGACTGGTCCAAATATCCCCTCGGGACCCGCTTTACGATCGAGGGGCTGCCCTACGAATACGTCGTCGACGACTACGGCAGCGCCCTGGTCGGAACCGAAACCATCGACATCTACAAGCCCGAGATGAAAACGATGAACAAATGGGGCGTTCGCAACGTGCCCATCAAGGTGCTCGAATGGGGGTCCTTCGAGGAAAGCCGCAAGATTCTCGACGGGCGCAAGCACGTCCGCCACGCCGATCACGTCCGCAAGATGCTGCGCGAGATCGAGAAAAAAGGTCGCACCGGTTATGCGATTCCCGCCCTCGGCGGCAGCGCCTGATCGGTTTTTGTTTTTTGTGAGGCGATGACCAAAGCGGAGCGGAGCGCCCATGTGGCCGCCAAACTGGAGGAACTCTATCCCGAGACCCCCATCCCGCTCGATCACCGGGATCCCTACACCTTGCTCATCGCGGTGCTCCTTTCGGCCCAATGCACCGACGAACGGGTCAATAAAATCACCCCGGCGCTCTTTGCCCTCGCTGACACCCCGGAGGCCATGGCGCGGGTTCCGGTGGAAAAAATCCGCGAAATCATCCGGCCCTGCGGACTTTCCCCGCGCAAGTCGGCGGCCATCTCCGAACTCTCGAAAATTCTCCTCGAAAAACACGGCGGCGAGGTTCCCGCCGACTTCGTGGCGCTGGAGGCCCTTCCCGGCGTGGGACACAAGACCGCCTCCGTGGTCATGAGCCAGGCCTTCGGTGTTCCCGCCTTTCCCGTCGACACGCATATCCACCGCCTCGCCCAGCGTTGGAAACTGACCTCGGGCAAAAACGTCGTCGAGACCGAGCGCGACCTCAAACGGACCTTCCCCCGCGAGAGTTGGAACCAACTCCATCTTCGCATCATCTTCTACGGTCGCGAGCACTGCACCGCGCGGGGCTGCGACGGCACCATCTGCGGGATTTGCCGGACCCTCTTTCCCGAGCGCGTCCGCCCCGTGAAGACGCGGAAGTGACCGTGAGGACGACTGACGGGCAACGCGCAGTCAGTCGCCGGGACTCGATTCCGCTTCTCCCTTCTCCGTTTTGGATTGTTATTCGTCCAAGTAGTCTAGGTGCGGTGTTGCTGTCGATGGTCCGGGACGCGATAAGGGACTTGGTTTTACGGGTCGGGGGCGGGAAGATGCGGTTCATCCCATCCTTCTCTCCGTCATGCTCCCGCGCCGCTTCTTCGTCTCCGTCGCTTTTGCTCTTCTCGGTCTCGCCGTGTCCCCCCTGGTCGCGCAGATCCCCGAGCCCTCCCGCGACACCGGATTTCGCCTGATCGACCTCGATCCCGGAGAAAGCGGCGAGGTCACGCTCGCCGACGGAACCGTCGTTGCGGTCAAGGTCCTCGCTCTCGACGAAATCCGCGATTCGGTGAGGGGCTCCGTGCGCGAGGCGCGCGTCCGGGTGGCGATAGACGGGGAGGAGATCGAACTGGTTTCCTCCCACTATCATTTGCCTGAAACAATAGGCAAAGTCCGTCTCGACTGCCCCGTCACGAGCGGGCATCTCCAGGGAGTCAACGGCAATCCCTGGGGGCTTGAGAAGGCGGTGCGGCTCCGTCTCTGGCCGGTCGATGCGCCGCTGACCGAGCCGGGCACTTTCGGGTATCCGCTGAAGCAGGCCTGGTTCGCCTCGGCCACCTCGATGGCGAATGAGCCGATCGACTCGGGGGCGAAGACCGGATATCTCTATCACTACGATCTCGACTTCGGCGGTGCCGAAAAACTCACCGAGGTGATCGCCGCCACCGACGGGCTCGTTGTCTCCTCGGCCAACCAGACTTTGCCCGGCTACGAGGACACGCCGGTGCGGCAGCGCTACGACGTGGTCTACCTGCTCGATGACCGGGGATTTTACTATCGCTACAGCCATTTCCACCGCATCGATCCCGAGGTTCGCATCGGAAAGCGCGTTCGGATGGGGCAGCGCATGGGTTTGCTCGGAAAAGAGGGCGCGAGCGGCGGCTGGAGCCATCTCCACTTCGGTCTCTGGACGCGGATGCCCTCGGGAAAATGGGGATCGCTCGACGTCTATCCCCTCGTTTGGGAAGCCTATCTCCGCGATCACCAGCCCGCGATCCTCGCGGTGGCCCGCCCGTCCCATCTCCTCCGGGCAGGCGAGAAGACGGTGCTGGACGGCTCCAAATCCTGGAGTGCTGCGGGTTCCATCGCCTCGTATCGCTGGACTTTCGGCGACGGGACCACCGCCGAGGGGGAAAAGGTCACACGCTCCTATCCCGAACCGGGGCGCTACAGCGAGATTCTCCGGGTCGAGGATGCCACGGGGGCGGTTTCCTATGATTTCGTCAGGGTGCTTGTGGTGGATCCGGCTGATCCCGACACCTTTCCGCCGAATGTCCACGCCGCCTTCCACCCGACCGTGGGACTGAAGGCCGGCGATCCGGTCACGATCCTGGTGCGTTCCTTCCGCACCGCCGGGGGCCGCGAGCGGATCGACTTCGGCGACGGCGGAGAAGCGGTCCATGTCCAATCCAGCCTGGAAAAAGGCAACCTCGACCCGCAGGGATATGCCTCCGTCGTGCATCGCTACGAGGAAGCGGGCGACTACCTGGTGCGGGTGGATCGGGAGAACGAGCACGGTTGGCCCGTCTTCACCCATCTGCACATCCGGGTGCTGCCACGGTGAGGTCACAATTTGACGACGCCTTTTCCCTTCCGTAGCTTCGCCCCGCCTCTCCGAACACCTCTATGAAAAAACTGCTCACCCTCGCCTTGACCCTTTGGTTTGTCCCGCACCTCGCCACCCGGGCGGCCCCCCTTGTCTACGAAGGCGAGGGTGGTCCCGGCCAGGGCAAACACATCGTCCTCATCGCCAATGACCACAACTACCGCTCCCAGGAAGCGATTCCCGCCCTCGCCCGGATCCTGGCAAGGCATCATGGATTCCGCTGCACGGTTCTCTTCGGGGTGGATTCCGACACCGGGGTGATCCTTCCGGGGGAATCCCACATTCCCGGGATGGAGGCCTTGAAAACGGCGGACCTGCTGGTCCTCTACGCCCGTTTCCAGCATCTCCCCGAGGAGCAGATGCGGCACTTCGTGGACTACCTCGATCGGGCCGGTCCCATCGTCGCTCTGCGCACCTCCACCCACGCGTTCAAAATCCCTGCGGACGCTCCCTTCGCCCGATATTCCTACGAGTATCCCGGGCCGGACTATCCGGGCGGGTTCGGGCGTCAGGTGCTGGGCGAAACGTGGAACGGCCACCACGGCAAAAACAACGAGCAGAGCACCCGCCTCGATATCGTCGCGGCCGCGGCGGACCATCCGATTCTGCGGGGAGTGAAGGAAATGTGGGCGGCCTGCGGCGGATATTACACCAAGCCGACCGAGGATTGCGAGATCCTGGCGATGGCCCAACCACTCGACGGCATGAGCGAGGATTCCCCGGTGGCGGCGGATCTGAAACCGGCCCCTGGCGCTTGGACGCGAATCTACCACGGCAAGGACGGAGCTACCGGACGCACCTTCACCAGCACCTACGGGGCCTCCGACGATCTCCTCGATCCCGGCTACCGGCGCTCGCTGGTCAACGCATGCTTCTGGGCGGCGGGTCTGGAGGACAAGATCGCGGCGGACGCCCGGATCGATTTTGTCGGTCCCTACCATCCCACCTACCTCAACGGGGCCGATCCCGGATTCGGCAAACCGGAGGGTCTCGCCGCCTGGGATGCTCCCATCGGAGCGCTCAGGGAATAGGGCCCTTTTCAAAAAGGGGCGCGACCCGTTCGCGCTGAATCTCAAGGGTCCGTCGGGTATCTTCGGGGAGAAAATAACCGGCCTTTTCGTAGGCCTCGCAGCGGGCCTGCAGCTGTTCGAGGTAGTTCTCCAGGCTGGGGTAGCGTTCCTCGATGGAACGTCGCGGATCGCCGCTCTCCTCCCGCTCGGCCTTGGTGCGGGGAAAGGGAATGTAGGATCCGGTCAGGCTGTAGAGTTGATTGGCGGCCGGTCCGTCGGCGCGGCGCAATCGCCAGCCGGGATATGAACCCGTCGGCACCGCGACTTCCGGAGCGGAGAGACAACCGAGGGGGTTTCCGTCAGGATTCGACCGGGGCACGAGAACGCGGTAGTCGCCGCGCGGGAGGGGCGGTTGCCGGTCGATGATGTGCTGCTCCCGCCAGCGGGGGCCGAAGTCGAGATAGGAGGGCTGCTGAATGACTCCCGGATACCGAATCCCCGGGATGTTCGGGAAGCCGGTCGCGTTCTGGGTCCAGGCGACGAGATCGCCGTCGCGGATCGTCGGATGGACACTCGGCGGCGGCGGGGTTCCGTCCTTGGCCCAGCGATCCAGGGCGAGCAGCAGCGCCCGGACGAAGGGTTTGTAATCCGCCGCGCTGGGAGCGGTCTGCCCGTCACCCGTGTCGGTGGTGAATTTGCCGGGACCGTGCTGGGTCCCCCCGAAAAAATAGATCCGCACATTCTCCGGAATCTCCCCGTCGCGTTCTCCGAGGGGATCGGTGTGCACGAGGGAGCCGCTGCGATGCCAGTACTCCGAGGCCGATTGGGTGTGCATCACCAGCGGGGCGGTGTTGCTTTTCTCGGACCGTGTCAGGATGCCTTCCGTCAGACCGGAGAGAGGATCGGTCTGCGTCTCGTAGGCGAAGGGAAAACGGTCGGGCGGATAATCGTGATGGTCGTGCTGACCGGCGTGACGCGTCGGCTGGGCGAAGCGGTGATTGAACGATCCCATCCCCGATCCCGAGACGTGGGGGATGATGCCGTCGAACACTTTTCGCCCCGCTTCATCGGCGTTGAAATCCCAGTAGACGAATTCGCGCAGGAACCGACCGCTTTGCGAAACACCGAACCCGTGCGCCCTCGCGATACCGGGTGTGCCGTCGGCGTGAAGAGGGTTGTCCGCTCCGGTGCCGTGGCGCAGGGCGGAGACGAGATCGCGCACCGCAGCGAAGCCGACGCCCATGATCACCGGGTCGCGGGCTTCGTAAATGAGTTCGTAGATGTGCAGTTTTTTGAACCCGTCAGGATAGTCGAGTTCGATTTTCGGCAACTGCGCGGGGGTTTCGCCATCGACTTCGGTGACGACGAGATCCCATTTTTCCGGCGGGATGACGACCCGCGGATGATCCGGGAGGAGCCGATGGGTCAGGGTCGCCGTTTCCAGACCGATTTCGGTGGGGCGATAGGAACCGTGATTGGCCCAGTTGACCACCGTTCGCACGGTGTTGGCGGAGGGGACGATCTCGCAGCGGACCAGGCCGGTGACGGGAGGATCGGACTCGCTGGCGAGGGGTGGGTAGAGCCGCAGTCGGTTCGGGTCGGGCAGCAGTTCTCCATCCCAGCCGCTCCAGACGAGGGTGAATCCGTGGCGCATCAGAAAGCCGTCTCCGGCATGGGCTTCGTCGAGGGGGCGGTTGCTGCCGGGGGCGTGGTTGAGATGACGCAGCGCGGTCAACCCGCCCCGGTTGTTGACCCCGTAGAGGAGCGCACCGTTGCCCCTGGCCAACTGCTTCGGGGCGAGGATGTACAAGTCGGCGGAAAATTCCACCCGCCCGCGCTCGTTTCGCGGGGCGAGTGCCAGATCGACGATGTGTCGGTTCGCCGGAGACTCCGGATCGATCTCGTAGTGGATCCGTCCGGCGATGCGCTCGTAGGGACCGGTCTCGCCGAAGTCCTTCCCGCCCGCGAAATCGTCGCGCTGCAGGATCTCGAAGCGGGTCACTTCGGCGTGGAGGGGCGCGGCGAGGCAGGTGAGGACGCCGAGACAGAGGATCGCGGCGAGACAAATCCCCCGGGGCATCGGATGGGTCGGAGAGAACGGCATCGGGCTTTTCGGTTTGTCAGGGAACAATCAGCCCTCGCGCTTTTTCAGATACTCGACACATTTGGTGACTTCGGGCAGCGAGTTTTCCCAGTTGTGTTCGTACTCGATCGAGGCCGGACCGGAGAATCCCTGGGCGGCGAGTTCGTCGAGGATCGCGTCCATGTCCGCCTCGCCGGTGCCGTAGGGGACGTCGTGGGAGCCTTTGCCGTAGGCGTTGAGATCCTTGAGGTGACTGCTCACGACGCGCCCCTTGAGGATGCGGAGACAGTCGATCGGCTTCAGGCCCGAGCGCATCCAGTGGCCGGTGTCGGCGCAGGCACCGATGCGGGCGTCGCGGTCTTTGACGATCTCAAGGATGTAGCGGGGATCCCAGACCTTGTAGTCGGGGTTGTTCTCCCGTTTCGGGTGATTGTGGAAGCCGACCTGGATGTCGTATTCCTTGACGAGTTTTTCAAAGGTGTCGAGCGCGTCGACCGACTCGGTGTTGATGACGCGGATGCCCATCGCCTTGGCGAATTCGAAGACCTTGCGACATTCGGCCTCGTCTTTGCTCAGCCCGACGACTCCGTAGGCGACGGCCATGATGTCGTGCTCTTTGAGCTTGGCCTTGACCTTGGCGAGGGTCTCGGGTGAGGCATCGTGATGGAGTTTGAGATCGGGTTCAGCCGGGGAAAGTTTCTGCCCGGGATAGAATTCGATCACTTTCGCCCCGGCGGCGGCGGTTTTCTCGATCGCTTCGAAGGCGGTGAAGCGGTTGAAGGTGTAGGCCTGGCAGCCGATCGCCACCCCGGCGATGCGGCGGTCGTCGGGGATGGGATCGGCGGCCCGGACCGTGCCGAGTCCGACACATGTCGCGGCAAGAAGAAAAAAGGATGGTTTCATGGGATGTTCGGTAGGAAGGGGAATCTACCGGCGCGAGGGGAGGGCGCAAGCGGGCGGAAGCAGCGGAAATGCGCCGCATACGGGACGGGTTCAGGAACTCGAAGGCAAACTGGCGGTCTCGCTCGAAACGCTGGAGATCTTGAAACAGGAACTTCTTCGGAAAGACCAGATCATCGCCGGTGATGGGATGCGGCGATTTCCAGTGACCTCATCTTTCAACGATTTGTCGCCGCCGCGACTCACTGCCACCCACACCGAGCTATCAATCAGAACCTTGGATGTCATGGTCTCTGAAGACCGCCGGCTTCTCTCAACGCGATTTCCTCAAGGTCTCCCGCCTCGATTTCATCATTGCTCGCGAAATCCAGTGTTCCAAAGCTCGCCACCAGCTCTTTCACCCGCCGCTGCCGGTTGAACTCCTCCAGCGCCTTGACCACCGCCTCCCGCTTGGTCTTCGCTCCGGTGAAGCGCATGGCATCCGCCAAGGCTTCGTCGGGAATATCAATCGTCGTTTTCATGGATTCCAAAATACGCTTGAAATGGATTCTTTAAATCGTCGCTTTCAGCATCCTCCCGGGTTGAAGTCGTTTTGTGTCTTTGCGCTTTGGTTTTTGGGCGCAATCAGAAAGGCGGCTGTCCCGGCCAACACGGTTTTGCCGAGAGGACCGGTTTTAGGTTTCTCTGTTAGGATTTTTCAAAGCCCCCCGCCCATCCGCGCAAAAAGGTATGGCGCACCTTTTCAGTTGAATAACGGCGGGTCAGACCGGAATGCTATCGACATGGGAATATCCATTTTCATTTCATCGTTTCCCCGCCGTGGGACTCTCGTCAGCCGGAGCGCTCCGCTGCTGTCCGCCGCCCTCGCTTTTTCTTTTGCCTTGAGCCCAAAACTCGAAGCCGTGGACGTGGTCCTCGAACCGGGCGACCGCATCGCCCTCGTCGGCAACGCCCTCGCCGAGCGTCTCCAGCACGACGGCTGGTTCGAGACCTATCTGCAGGCGGCTTTTCCCGAGCACCAACTGGTGGTGCGCAACCTCGGCTACTCGGGGGATCAGGTTCACTATCGTCCGAGGGCCCACCACGGCTTTGGGGACAGTGACAGCCACCTCGCCAATATCCAGGCGAGTGTTGTCTTCGGCTTTTTCGGCTACAACGAGTCCTACGCGGAAAAACCCGAAGAATACCGCAAGCAGTTGGCCGGCTGGGTGGATCATGTCCGCTCGCTCGCGTATCTCGGTGAAAAGGCGCCCCGCGTGGTCCTCTTTTCCCCCATCTCTCACGAAGATCTCGACGATCCCCTCCTGCCCGACGGCAGTGAAAACAATCGCCGCCTTGAAGCCATCTCCCGGGTCACCGACGAAGTGGCCAAGGACAAAGGGGTGCTCCACGTCGATCTTTTTGCCGCCTCGCGGGCCTGGTACGATGCGGCTGCGGAGCCTCTGACGATCAACGGAGTCCACCTCGGCGCCGAGGGAAACCGCGTTCTCGCCCGGCACTTCGTCGAAACCGTTCTCCAACGCACCCCCTCCCTCGACGAAGTCGGCCTGGAGAAACTGCGTGAAGCGGTGCGGGACAAGAACATGCACTGGTACCGCCGCTATCGTGCCGCCAGCGGCAACGATGTCTGGGGGAGCCGCTCCGTTCAGGATGGCAATCACGCCACGCTCAACCGCGAGCTGCACATGCTCGATGTCATGGCCGCGAACCGGGACCGGCAGGTGTGGGCACGGGCGAAAGGAGAGGATCTCGCGATAGATGACAGCAACGTGCCCGAACCGGTCAAGGTGGGCACCCATATCACCCGCGAGGTGGAGTATCTCGATCCCGAAGCCGCCATCGACCGTTTCACTTTCCCCGACGATCTCGAGGTCAATCTGTTTGCCGCCGAGGA
This sequence comes from uncultured Akkermansia sp., assembly GCA_964383345.1. GTDB lineage: Bacteria > Verrucomicrobiota > Verrucomicrobiia > Verrucomicrobiales > DEV007 > Arctic95D-9. Next base: position 14,010 of record CAYLJC010000013.1, read on the forward strand.
CCGTTTTCCCGGGGTGGTCAATCCCGTCGCCCTGCAGGTCGACACCCGCGGGCGCGTCTGGGTCGCCTCCTGGGGGGACTATCCGAAATGGCATCCCGGTCAGCCGGTGAACGACCGTATCACGATCCTCTCCGACGAGGACGGTGATGGTGCCGCCGACAAGGCCACGACCTTCGCCGAGGTGTCGCAGCTCACCGGCTTCGAGTTCTGGAACGGAGGGGTCATCGCGGCTTCCGCGCCCGATGTCTTTTTCCTCAAGGACACCGACGGGGACGATGTCGCCGACGTGAAGATCCATCTCTTCGGCGGACTCGGGGCCGACGACACCCACCACGCCATCAACAATCTCGTTCTCGGTCCCGACGGGTACATCTATTACCAGCGCGGCATTTTTATCCTCGAAAACGTCGAAACGCCCTGGCGGGTCAGCGAGGAATCGGGCAGCACCGGCGTCTATCGCTTCAACCCGCGCACCTTCGATTTCTCTTTTGTGGTCGACAACAGCCCGAACCCCCATGGCACCAGTTTTGACAAATGGGGCAATCTTTTTGTCACCGACGGCACCTCCGGGAAGGCCTTTCACGTCTATCATTCCACCCAACCCGAGGAGGGCGAGGATTCGGCGAACTTCCGGGAAGGCTGGAAAAAACGGCCCCTCGTGCCGACCACGGTCCGCCCCGTCGCCTCCAGCATGGCTTTCTCCAGTCCGCATTTTCCGGAGAGTTATCAGGATAATTTTCTGATCTTCAACACCATCGGCTACCAGGGGATCAAGCGCTACCAACTGAGCTACCACGACAACGGAATCGTCGATGGAGTCGAGGCCGAGAATTTCCTCTTCACCGGCACCGACCCCACCTTCAAACCCAATTCCGAAGCCAAACCGAGGGAGTTCCCCCCCGATTACCCCGGCGATCCCAACTTCCGTCCCTCCGATGGGGTGGTTGGCCTGGATGGCGCCCTCTATTTTGCCGACTGGCACAATGCGGTGATCACCCACTCGCCCTACAATCTCCGCGACTCCAGCCGCGACAAGCAGCACGGTCGCATCTACCGGGTCACGGCGAAGGACAGACCTCTCCTGAAAGCGCCGAAAATCCACGGTGAGAGCATTCCGCATCTCCTCGGGTTGCTGCGGGACCCCGCCGACGCGGTGCGCCATCAGGTGCGGGTGGAACTCAGTTCCCGCCCGAGTGAGGAAGTGATCGTCGCGACCAAGGCCTGGGCGGCCCAGCTCGATCCCGCCAAAGCCGGGGACGCCATTCCCCTGCTCGAAGCGCTCTGGATCCACCAGCGGCGCGAGGTCAAGGACACCGCCCTCCTGGAAAAAACCCGCGCCATCCCCGCGCCCGAAGCCAAGGCCGCTGTGGAAACCGTCGCCTGGCATTGGAGCGGGCGGAACACCCACTTCCGCGGTGACACCACCATCGAGGGACGCGGCATGCAGTTCCGCACTTTCTACGAACCCTATTGGACAAAACTCACCGGTGAAAAACCTCCGCAATCCGCCGCTTCGGAAAAGAAGGCGCTCGACCTGAGTGCTGCGGAAACGGCCAAACTCACGATCAAATGCGCCCTCCTCAAATATGACATCGAGAGCTTCGTCGTCCGCGCCGGGCAACCCGTCGAACTCACCCTCGCCAATACCGACGTGATGCCGCACAACCTCCTCCTCGTCGCCCCCGGCACGATAGAGGAGGTCTCCACCAAGGCGATGCAGATGGGCGTGGAAGGCTGGGGCAAACACTACAACCCCGGCACTTCCGCGGTCCTCCACGCCACCAAACTGGTCGACGCCAGCAAGGAGGAAACCCTCAGCTTCAAAGCCCCCGAAAAAGCCGGCGACTATCCCTATCTCTGCACCTTTCCCGGTCACTCCTACGTGATGCGCGGGGTGATGAAAGTGGTGGAACAGGCCCCGGCGAAAAGCGGGGAATAAAAATTCCCGGCGGCGTCGGCGAATCTCCCGCGCCGGGTCCGCCCGAAGCACTCCATTCCGCCATGAAAGCATCCCGCTGTTTTTTCCGCCTGCTCGTGGCGATGTTGGTTTGTGCCGCCTCCGGGGCGGAGGGCGATTCTTCCGGTCTCTTTTTCGAGGCGGAAAGTTTCCAAGTGCGGGACGATGGCTGGCGGGTGGCCAAAACCTCGCAGACGCGCCGCGCCTCGCGGGCCGAGGCGCTCAACGGTGCCAGCGGAAATCCCGAGGCCATCGCGACCCGGTCCTTCACCCCGTCCGCCGGGGGGAAGTGGCGGCTCTGGGTGCGGTATATGGTTCACGACCGCTACCGCAACGGGGCCTTTGAGGTCGATGTTCTCCGGGGGGAGCAGGTTGTCGCCAGCAAAACTTTCGACATCGTCCACGAGGACGATACCGAAAACTGGGATTACCGCTGGGATTTTCTCGATCTCGATTTGACCGCCGAATCACATGTCTTGCGTTTGCGAAAACACCAGAACAAAAACGCCTCCGGATATACCCGCAACGTCGATTGTTTCTGGCTGACGCAGGACCTCGCGGACACACCCGATCATCTGCGCCATGGCCCGCGGGTGTGGATGCGGATCCGCCTCGGCGAAGGCTATGAGAAACCGGTCTACCTCCACCTCTTCGCCGACCATTTCCGCAGTCCCTGGTATGCCCATTACGCCCTTTCCAAAAACGGTGTGGAAAAAGGTGTCGCCCCGAAAGAACGCGAGTCCTATCTCACCAGCGGAGAATCCACCGCTTGGT
>CAYLJC010000014.1:0-16399 GCA_964383345.1 uncultured Akkermansia sp.
CATCCGCTCAACCCGCCCGACCGGGGCGATCATCACGAGCGCGGGAAGAAGCCCCTCCTCAAGGGCTGGCGCAACCACACCGCCGCCGAGATCAGCCCGGATTTCCTGTCCAAGTATTTCGCCAACGGATCCTCCCACAACATTGGCTGCGTGGTGCGTGCGCCATTCGTTCACGTCGATCTCGATTCCAAACCCGACGCCGGGGAGTCGGTGCAGCAGTGGCTCGCCACCCAAGCCGATCTCGCCGCCGTGCCGCGGGAACGAACGGGCGGCGGAGCCCACCTGGTCTTCCTCTGCCGCGACGTGCCCGAGGAAGTGCTGAAATCCAAGAAGGCTCCCTCCTCGCACATCACCGAAGCTGTCACTGCCGAACTCTACGTGGACGGCTTGAACATCGTTCTCTCGCCCTCGGTCCACAAAAGCGGCCACACCTACGTCTGGGAAACGACCGGGGCGATCCCGGAGGTGAAGTGGTCGGACCTGAGCCGCTGGTTCGGTTTCGCGACGCCGGAAGCCAAGAGGCGCGGGCGTCCGCCGAAGGAAAAGCCCTGGTGGTCGAAGTGGCCGCAAGACCTGCGCACGCTCGATCTGACCGCCGTGCTGAAGGAACTCGGGATGCTGGGCGAATGCCTCGACCCCGACGCCTCGAAATGGGCGGTGCGCTGTCCCTGGGAATCCTCCCACACCGGCGGCGTGGCCGAGGCACCCGGCTCCGACACGGCGATCTTCAATCAGCCGGAAACGATGCCGGCCTTCCGCTGTCTTCATTCCCACTGCGACGAGCGCGCGGTGGGGGATCTCCTGGAATGGATCGAGCAGCAGCGGCCTGGGCTGATCGCCCGGCACTGCACCGACCTCCGGGTCTGGACTCCGGGAAACCAAACGCCCGAGGGCCGCCCCCGAATCATCCTGCCCGGCACGGGCCGCAGCCACAGCGAGTTCGCCGACGAGATGGGCAAGGCCATCGCCCCGGCCCTCGACCTGTTCCGCTTTTCCCGCAACGTGGTGGAAATCACCAGCGTCCCGGCGGCGGACGCCTCCGGCGCGATTCCCGGGCACATGCTTTCGTCGATGAAGGCGGCCGATCTGGTGACGGCGGTGGAGCGCACCGTGGAAACCGGCCTTCTTCAAAAGGACGAGGCCGGCGATGTCGTCTTCGCTCCCAAGAGCATGACCGAGCACGACGCCCGGATCACGCTGGTCAGCGGCCATTTCACCTCCCTGCTGCCCCGCATCACACGGGTTCTCGATGTGCCGGTGCCGATGCTCGACGAGTCGGGGGCACTGATTTTTCCGCAGGCGGGCTACGACGCCCGCTTCGGCACCTGGCTCAACCCACAGGCCCCCGAGCTCCGCACGATGGGATTCAAGGAGGCGCTCCAGTGGGTGCTCGGGGATCTTTTCACCACGCCCGACAGGGGAGGCTTCTGGTGGCACGACGAACAGTCGCGGGTCCACGCCCTAGCCCGCGTCATGACTCCCTTCTGCCGGGGGCTGATGGGCTGGCGGCGTTCGCCGTTGTGGATCTACGACGGCAACCGCGAAGGCTGCGGCAAGGACACCTGCGCCGACGTGACGCATGTCCTCTACACCGGCCGCTCCATCATCTGCGCCCCGCTCTCGAAGGACTGCGACGAGGAGATGCGCAAACGGATCACCTCCGCCCTCCTCTCCGGCGCCCGCTTCTTTCACCTGGCCAACATGAAGGGCCACGTCCGCTACGCCTCCTTGGAAGCGGCTACGGACAACTCCGGCACCTGGGAGGACCGGCGGCTCGGGGTGAGCGAAACCCTCGTCTTGCCCAACGAAACCGAGTTCAGCTTCTCGGCCAACAACGCCACCTGGGAGCCGGACATCGAGCGCCGTTGCCGCCGCATCCGTCTGCGCTTCGCCCCCGAGGACGTGAACGCCCACCGCTACCGCCACCCCAACCTGCGGGAATGGATCCGGGAGCGGCGCGGCGACCTCCTCTCCGCGATCAACGCCCTGGTCGGCCACTGGGTGCGGCAGGGCTGCCCGGAGGGGCCGACGCCCTTCACCTCGTTCTCCGAATGGGGCCGGGTGGTCGGCGGCATCCTCGCCTCCTGCAATCTGGGCGACCCCTGCCTCCCGCACGAGGACAGCCAGGTTTCCGGCGACCAGAACACCCGCGCCATGCGCGACTTCTTCGAGCTGGCCCACGCCCGCTTCGGCGGCGAGCGCATCCCCAAGGCCGAGTTCCAACAGTTCCTCCAGGAGGACGAATCGGTGCAGGAGCTGTTCGACTGGATCGACTTCTCGGCCCGGAGAGGGCTCACCACCTTCGGAAAACTCGTGAGCCGGTTCGACGGGCGGGAACTGCGGGGCATCCTGCTCACGGTGGACCGCTCCTCGAAGAACCGGGGATTTTACCAATTTTCCAAATTCGGCCCCGAAACAAGTCCCCCATGTCCCCAGGGACTTCTCTTCGACGCTCCCGAGCGGGGACGTGGGGGACGTGGGGGAAAAGATGACCACGCAGATATAAGGGCAGAAAAATGCACAACGAATTCTGAAAAACCGAATGCATTTATTCAGCCCCATATAGGGGGTACAGAATCGTCCCCAACGTCCCCCACGTCCCCGCCTCCGGTTTTCTGCACCGCGAAGGCGGATCTCGACCGCATCGTCGACGACCTGGTGCTCTCCGGGGACGGGCGCGTCGCCCTCGACCTCGAAACCTACGGCAACCGCAAGGGAGACGGGCTCGATCCCTGGCGCGGCGACATCCGCCTGCTCACCGTTTGCCGCAAGGACGGGCCGGTCTGGATGATCGACCTCATGGCCATCGGCTACGATCTCGGCCCTCTGGCGGCGATCCTCGAAGTCGCCACCGTCATCGCCCACAATCTAAAGTTCGACGCCCTTTGGCTGCGGGTGAAGTGCGGCGTCCGTCTGCCCAAGGTTTTCTGCACGCTCACTGCCGCCCGCCTCCTCGCTGCCGGCACCAAGCCGGGCAACAACCTCGACCAGTGCCTGGAGCGCTACCTCAACGTCCCGCCGGGCAACGACCAGGGCCGCTCTGACTGGGGCTCGATGCTCCTGACCGAAGACCAGATCGCCTACGCGGCGCGGGATGTGGCCCATCTCCACGATCTCGCCAAGGTGCTGGAGACCGGCATCGGGGATGCCGCGTTGGAGCGCGTGTGGGCGCTGGAGAGCGCACTGCTGCCCCGCGTGGTGGAGATGGAGGCCGCAGGGATCCATGTGGACGTTGAGAGGCTGAAATCCATCGCGGCCAAGGCCAATGCGGTCGCCGCGAAAGCCTGCACCGATCTCCGCGAAGCCCTGGGCAACCCGGCTCTCAACCCGGCCAGCCCCCAGCAGCTCCTCGCCGCGCTCCGGGCCGAGGGCATCCCGCTCGACTCCTCCGCCGAAGAAACCCTGAAGGCGGCGAACGACGGGCGCATCATTCCCCTGATCCTCGCCCACCGCGAGGCGAGCAAGCGGGCGCAACAGGCCGAGGCCCTCATCGGCCATGTGAAATCCGATGGCCGCATCCACGCCCGCTTCGAGCCCACCGGCACCGCCACCGGGCGCTTCTCGTCGAAAGATCCGAACCTCCAGAACATCGGGCGCGGCGAACTGCGCGAGGCGTTCACGCCACCGCCCGGCCACCGCTTCATCGTCGCCGACTACTCCCAGGTCGAGCTTCGGGCGGCGGCAGCCATCGCGGGCGAAACCAAGATGATCGCCGCCTACCGCGACGGGGCGGATCTGCACCGGAGGACTGCCGCCACGGTGCTGGGCAAGGGAGAGGATGACGTCTCCAAGGATGACCGCCAACTGGCCAAGGCCTGTTTCTCGGGAGACACCGAGGTGCTCACGCCGAACGGGTGGGTGCGCTTCGACACCTACGACGGCACAACTCCGGTCGCCCAGTTCGAGCTGCCTGAGGGGCTTTGCTGGAATCCACCACACCCCCGCTCGAATCGGTGGGGGCTTCCAACCGGCAAGACATCGTGGGACGGCACCGGCGAGATCCGGTTCGTCGAACCCTTGGCCTTCCGGTCGTTCGAGGATCGCGAGCTGTTCCACCACGAGGATCGCAACACCGATCTCCTGCTGACCGGGGATCACGAGGTGGCCTACATCACCAACGCGAAGAACCCGGCCAAGCGCCCGGCCCTCGAAGTGACCCCAGGCAACTGCCGCCACCTCGTCGCTGCGGGATTTCTCGATCGGGCATGTCCGGACCGACGACTGGAGTTGTTCACCCGCTCGCTGGCCATGGTAGTGGCCGATGGCAGTTTCGCATCGCCTCAGTGCGTGCGCTTCGGCTTCTCGAAGGAGCGCAAGGTTAAGCGGTGCCTCGATCTGTTGAACCAGCTCGGCCTGGAATCCCGGGTGTCGGTCAGCGGCAAGGTGACCTCGATCCGGGTGAGCGATGCCGAATGGGTGGAATGCCTTCTGTCGTGGATCACCCTCGCCAAGGATCTCTCCTGGCGTTGCATCACCGAGCTGCCAGCCGACATCTATCTCGATGAGGCGGCGCACTGGGACGCGCATCTCAATGAGGGAAGGATGCGAAACCGTGCCCTGTTCTGCACCACCTCCCGGCAAACGGCCGAGGTGATGCAGGCGATGGCGGCCACCAGCGGTCACCCGTCCCTCCTCAGGCTCACCCCATCGGACACGGACCGGCACTCCGACCTTTGGCACCTCTCCTACGTCCTCGACGGCCCCAGCGTCTGGAGAGCCTCGTGGTCGCTGAAGCCTACCGGTCGCCGGGAGAAGGTGTGGTGCGTGCAGGTTCCCTCCGGCGCGATCCTTATCCGCCGCAACGGCAAGGTCTGCGTCCAGGGCAACTGCAACTTCGGCCTCATTTACGGCCAAAGCGCACCGGGCCTCGTGCGCTACGCGGCGTCGTCCTACGGCGTCACGCTGGACGTCGAGGAAGCCCGCGAAATCCGCACCGCCTTCTTCCGCACCTACGCGAAGCTGCGCCAGTGGCACGGCCTCAGCCACCAGCAGGCCGAGCAGGGCGTGACCGAAGTCCGCACCCGCCTCGGTCGCCGCCGCCTCATCCCCGACACCGCCACGGAATGGGAACGCTTCACGGCACTCGTGAACACGCCGGTCCAGGGCGCCTGCGCCGACGGGATGAAGCAGGCCATCGTCCTGCTCGCCGAGCGCCTGCCCGAGGGATCGCGGATCCTCTCCACGGTGCACGACGAGGTGATCGTGGAGGCGCCGGAAGCCGACGCCGAAACCGTGCGCGAGCTGGTGGCCGAAACGATGCGGGAGGCGATGGCCTCGCTCTTCCCGGAAGTGCCCATCGAGGTCGAGGCCGGAACCTGCAACCACTGGGGGGAGAAAGGCTGATGGAAGACCTGGCCGACAGCGCCCTCGACCAGGCATACGAGGTCAGGCAGCGGTCCCGCGACGAGGACTACCGCCAGGCCTATGCCGACTGGATCGAGTCGCTGCCGCCCGAGGAACGGCGGCGGGTGGAGGAGCTCGGCCTCGACCGCCCTTCGATCCCCGGAGCGGGCACAGGAGCCCCGAGCGGCGACATGGCCGACTCGCCACGCGCCTCCTGCGACGCGCCGGAACCGCCCGGCTTCGACGAGCCGGAGCTGATCGAGCCCGACGCCGAACGTCTCCACGACCTGCTCCGCCGCCTCGTCGGCGAATTGATCGGCCAGGACAACGCCCGCCTTTCCCTCGAATGCCTCGCCCTGGTCACCGGCCTCGCCTACTGCGGCGACTCGATGACTGAGATCGCCAAACGCCACAGCGTGACCCGGGCCGCAGTGAGCAAGCGATGCGTGGAGTTGACGCGGGCGCTGAACTTGAAACCCAGCCGCGCGATGCGCTCGCTCAAGGCCCGCCAGAGCTACCGCCGCGCCCGTCTCCAGCATCTCGAATCCCAATCATGAGCATCGCCCTCGCCGACACCCCGAAGTTCACCATCAGCCGCACCGGCCTGGAGGTGCACGACCATCTCTCCTTCGAGGAATGGTCGTCCCTCGCCCCGATGCTCAACGAGGTGGCTCGCGGCGTGGCCTTCGTGATCGGCGACTGGCTCCTCTACGGCAAGGACCGCTTCGGCGAGGTGCAGAACCGGGGCACGGGCAGGGAGAGCGGACCCCGGGTCGCCACCGCTGATTACGAGGCGGCGGTCGCCCTCACCGGTCTCGACCGCGCCACCCTGCACAACTACGCCTGGGTCGCCCGCCGCACCCCATCTTCGTTGCGCAACGAACTACTCTCCTGGGAGCACCACCGGGTCGTGGCCAAGCTGCCGGAGCCCGACCAGAAACGCTGGCTCAAGATCGCCGCCGAGAACCAGCAGAACGGCAAGCCGGTTTCCACCCGCCGCCTGCGCCGGTCCATTTCGGCCGGTCGCCTCCTGGAGACCGATGAAGTGAACCTGCCCGAGAATGATCGCGGCATCGAGAACCACATCCCCTTCGTGAACCGGCTCGTCGCCTGGTGGGCGCGAATGAGGGAGAAGGGCTGGCACGACGACGCCACCCCCGAACAGCGCGCCGCCGTGAAGCGCGACCTCGAACCGATCGTCGCGATCTACAACGAACTCTGATGACCGCCGTGAAGATCCGCCCCTGGACCGAATGGAAGGCCAAGACCCGCGACTGGCTCGTGGGAATCCAGGTGCGGATCACCTTCGACGAACTCGCCCGACTCTTCCGGCGCTGCTCCCGGCGGCGACCGGTTAACGACAACCACCACACCACCCCTAACCCTGAACCCAAAGACCATGATGACCTTCCTTGAAATCTTCTTCGCCTCCATCGGCGTGACGGCTGCCATCTTCGGCGGTTCCTACGCCGTCGTCACCATCTGGACCGCGTTTTCCGAATCCGCCGAGCGCAAGCGCAAGGACGCCAAGCGTGCCCTCGAACTCCTCGAACGGATCGAGGCCAACACTGCTCCCCGTCCCGAACCCTCCACCACCGATCCCTCATGAGCACCACCGCCGACGACGCCCTCAAATCCCAGGCGCTCGACCATCTCCGCGATCTGCTGGAATCCCACTGGCGCGAAGCCCGTGACTCCGCCGACGAGGAAGGCCGCTTTGCCATTGGCTTCAAGGTGGCCGTGAAGGACGGCGTGCCCGCCAAACTCAAGGTGACCAGCCGCATCTCGACCACGATCACCGACGAGATCGAGAGCACGGTGGAAGATCCCAACCAGCCCACGCTGCTCTGAATCGTGAACGTGGGATTCTATGCGAACGCCACCGTAACGAGGCACGGGATCTACGACCAGTCCGGCCGTCTGATCGAGTCGGCTTGCCGGACGGGGGAAGGCTGGGACTGGCGGGATGAAGAGGAGAGCAAAACCCCGTTCGTGCTCCCATCAGCCGAACGCAAGAATTCGGCTGAGCAGCTCTACAACCAGGCGATCTTTCTGGGGTGGGGTTTGTCCCATTTTGGACACTTCTGGGTGGAATCCCTCTCGCGCTTCTGGTCGCCGTGGCGGGACATAATGCCCTACGCCAAGCCGCTCATGCGGTTCTTGCCCCATGGCCGGTGGAACGCATTCCCGCATCTCGAAGCCTTGGTGCGATCCCACAAGATTGAACACGTGACCGACATTGCCCCTGTTGCGCCGTTCCGGGTTGCCCAGCTCTTTGTCCCGGATCCTTTCGTCGGTTTATCGAGCTTCGGCGCTCGCCGGGAAGGGGCCTTCGCATTCGCACGGCTCCGAGAGTGGATCGCCCGAGCCCAGGGAGAGACATTGGCGGATTGGGATCGGCAGAAACGCCGGGACCTGTTTTTAAGCCGGGAAACATGGGATGAGAAGCGACCCGAAGTCGCAGCCGCAGACCGGGAACTACAGCGCTATTTCCGCGACAGGGGGTGGGACGTGATCGTGCCTGAAACGCTGAACTTTAACGACCAGGTGAAACGGGTCTATCTCGCGGATCGCATCGCCGGCATCGATGGGAGCCAACTCCACCTTGCCGCGATGATGAAGCGGGGTTCGCAGGCGATTCTTATTCACGGGCCGAGACGGGATGCCATGTACAGCAACTACGAGACCCTCAACGTGGTCTGCGGAATTCGCACCACCCGGATCAGGGCCTCGGAGGATGGGAAGAAGCTCGACTTCGCCATTTGACGTTTTGCCATTGGTATCATGACTCCACTCGATCTCATCGGCTGGGCGCTGGCCATCGGCATCGCCTGGAGCGTCTTCACCTCTTGCGTCCCGGTGGAAGGCTGGATTTCTGCGCTGATCGCCGCGATCAAGACCCGGCGCAGAGGCAAGGACGCCACCGACCGGGACAAGGTGGATCCGCCGGCCTGATTGACGCGGCGACCCAGGACATGCCGCGCCTGCGTTACCGATCCAAGACACCCGGCTCCCGCCTCGAAGAACGCTTTCTGCTTCTCTGGAACGAGATCGGCGGACCGGAACTGGAACGCGAGTTCCGCTTTCACGACAAGCGCTGTTGGCGGGCCGATTTCGCCCACCTGGAAAGCCGCAGCCTCATCGAGATCGAGGGCGGCATCTGGGTCAATGGCCGCCACAACCGCGCTGCCGGGTTCAACGCCGACCTGGAAAAATACCTTGAGGCGAGCTTGGGTGACTGGCGCGTGTTCCGCCTCGGTCCCGACCAGATCACCCTGCCCGTGGTGAAGCGGTTGGCGGGTATTCTGAGGCACTGTTCGTGACGCAACGAACTCCCGGACTCGGCGGCGACCTGAATTCGCTGCATCACGAGATGGCCGCTTTTCCTGGGATGCGGGGCTGTTGTTTGCCTGAGATTGCCAGATTCGCCCAAATCCATCGTTCCGGGAAGGATACCCGCTGCCGGAACCAAGCCTGGAAACAGAGGGCGGACTTCCCACTCAATTTCCCACCTGCTTCCCACTTCGGCGCTGCCGCCGCCTGCCGCTCAATGCCCGCCACTACAGGCTTTCGCGCCCATCTGCAGGGCGTTTTCGGCCTCCTCGGCGCAAAAAAAGTGGAAAGCTGAAAAACAGACCTCTCATAGAATTAGCCAATGGGTGAGAGCCCTTGGGTACGGAGACGCTCAAGGGAATAGATTTCCTGTTCTTGCCGGAACTTGCAGGCAGACGGCAGCATATTCCCGCGCTGGAATCCGCTGTTTGGAGCGCGAGGAATGCGTTGAGAGCGCGTTTCCGACGCTGTGGGGTGTCCGGGTAGTGAAACTGGTGGATTCCACCGCGCAAATCACTTAGAAGGGCAACGTGATGTTGGAATCAGAGACGGACGGTCGCTGCGAACCCCGGCATCGTCCTCAATGAAATCCGCATGAAGGGTGCTGTGACGACGAGCATGCCCCGGGAAGATGTGGGCGTGACGTGGAGCCTGTCTCTGGTCGCGAAGTAGAAAAACTTCGCGCATTCGTTCGGTTCAAAGTGTCCGTCCCTTTGACACCAACACTTCAGCCAAATCATCTCCCCATGTCCGCTCCTAGCGCACGCATGAAACGGATTCGGTTCCTCCCTGCGCTCATCGTGAGACGGAGCGGGAGAACAAGCGAGCCGGGCGGCGGAAGGTAGAATGAATGAGGATGCCGCCGTCGCCGAGCGACGGGCGGCGGGTTTGCAATTGACAGCGCCCGAACTTCGGCGTAAATGAAACAGTCGTTTATAAACAGCTGTTTAACTTCCATGGCCAGGACAATCCCAGCATCATCCCGCGAGCGCGACCCGGAGGCGCGCAAGGAGCGCATTCTGGCGGCGGCGGGGGCGGTGTTTGCGAAGGGCGGGTTTATGGCAGGGAGTGTGCGGGAGATCAGCCGCGAGGCGCGGGTCAACGTGGCTTCGATCAATTACTATTTCGGGAGCAAGGAGGAGCTTTATCGCCAAGTGCTGCTGGCTTCACACGAGCAGGTGTTGCAGCAAGAGCGGCCGGTGACGCTGGAAGATGGGCGCGATGCGCGCGAAGCACTGGGGATGTGGATCGCCTTCTGTCTGCGCTTTGTGCTGCTAAAACGCTCTTCGCATCCGGTGCTCGGCAAGTTGATGGCCCACGAGATGAGGCAGCCGACGGCGGCGCTCAGCGAACTGGTGAAGCTGGTCGTGCGGCCGATCTTCGAGGAACTGCAGCGCATCGTTTCGGCAGTCGGGGGCGGAGCGATGGAGAAGACGGAGATCGAGATGCGGGCGCATCACATCGTGGGCATGTGCGTCCACTACGAGCACAGTGGAGAGGTCATCAAGCGTCTCGGTTTTTCGGTGCCGGACTCGGATGAAGCCATCGCCCGGCTCGCGCGGAGCATAACGGAGCTTGCGCTGCATGGCATCGGAGGCAAGCCGGGGACGAAAAAACCATAATATTGACCATGAAGCGGACACTCTCTCATTCACTCTCTCTCATCGCGCTGGCCGTGTGGCTGCCCGCCTGCGGGGAGAAACCGACGGCAGGGGCACCGGAGAAGAAGGCGGTCGCATCGGTAAAGGGGCGCACCGTGACGCTTACCGAACGCGATGTGCCGCGGTTCCTGCGCGTGACCGGACAACTCATTGGCAAAAACGATGCGGTGATTGCTGCGGATGCCGTGGGTAAAGTGGTGGAAGCGCCGGTGGAGCGAGGCTCGGTGGTAAAGGCGGGCGACGCACTGGTGAAATTGGATGAACGTCAGGCAAAGCTCGCGCTGGCCGAGGCCGAGGCTTCGCTGGAGCTGGCGAAGGCCCGCCTGCTGCTGGCAAAGAACGAGCAGGAGCGCAACGCGCCGCTGGCCCAGAAGCGGGCCATCGCGGAAGCAGATTTTCAAAAACTCGTGACCGACACCGCCGCGCGAGAGGCAGAGTTGGCGGCATCCATCGCCCGACGGGACATGACGCAGAAAACGCTTACCGATTCGGTGATCCGCGCCCCGTTTGCCGGGGTCGTGGCCGAGCGCATGGTGGAGCCGGGCGAGTATGTGAAGTCTGACTCGCCCGTCGCACGTGTGGTGGATCTGGCGACACTCCGGCTCGTGCTGAATGTGCCGGAGACGGAGGTTGGAGCGCTCGAGGTCGGGCAGACGGTGGAGTTCACCACGGCGGCGTTTCCCGAGCGAACCTTCACGGGGACCCTGAAATTCCTCGGTGCGGCGATGCGCGAGGCTTCGCGCGATCTCGTGGTGGAAGCCACGGTGGAAAACACGGACGGCACTTTGCGGCCGGGTTTCTTTTGCAACGCCCGCATCCGTCTGAGCGAAGAGAAGGCCGTGGTCGCGCCGGTCGAGGCACTGCGGGTCGAGGGCACGCGCCGCAAACTTTTTGTCATCGAGAAGAACAACTCGCTCTCCGAGGGGCTCGTGGAGGTGGGCGAGACACGCGAGGGCTTCATCGAAATCCGGCGCGGCGCGGCGGCGGGCGAGTCCGTGTTGCTCCATCCCGGACCGGAGGCGGTGGACGGCGCCGCATTCGAACCTGCGCAGTAACTTTTTCAATACACGCTCATGCAATGGCTCGCCGCTCTCTCCGTCAAACGCCCGGTCTTCGCGAGCGTCATCATTCTCGTATTCGTCGTCGTGGGCGTGCTCGGCTACACGCGGCTGCCGGTGGATCGGTTTCCGAAGATCGATTTCCCCACGGTCAGCATCGTCACGCGGCAGATCGGCGCGACGCCGAAGGAAATCGAGACGGAGATCACCGACAAAATCGAGGAGTCGGTGAACACCGTCGCGGGTATCGACGAGCTGCGTTCGGTGTCGAGCGAAGGCATCTCGCAGGTGCTCGTCACCTTCGTGCTGGAGAAGAACATCGACGTGGCGGCGCAGGAGGTGCGCGACCGCATTGCCCGCATCATCCCCGATCTGCCGGAGGACGTTGACGCGCCCATCATCGAGAAGCTCGATCCCGATGCCGCGCCGATTTTGAACCTCGCGCTCGTCGCCGACAAACCGGTGCGCGAGATCACGGAATACGCCGACAAAGTGCTGCGGCGGCAGTTGGAAAGCGTGGCTGGCGTGGGACAGATCACACTTCTGGGCGGGCGCCTGCGGCAGATCAATGTGTGGATCGATCCGATCCGCCTGCGGGCCTACAACCTGACGGCGCCGGACGTGCAGCGCGCCTTGCGCTCGCAGAACGTGCAGATCCCGGCAGGCACCGTAAAGAATGCCGCGAGCGAGGCAGGTTTCCGCGTGCAGGGCAAAGCCCAAAGCATCGAGGAACTCGGCTCGCTGGTGGTGAGGGAAACGGACGGCGGCCTAGTGCGGCTGCGCGACGTGGCCCGCGTGGAAGACGGCGCGGAGGAGCAAGTGACCGTGGCGCGCAACAACGGCGTGCCTTCAGTGGTGCTCTCGATCCGCAAGCAGAGTGGCACGAACACCGTGGCCGTCGTGGACGCCGTGAACGCGAAGCTCGCGGACGTGCGGAAGCTGCTGCCGGCCGGCTACCATGTCGAAGTCGTGCGCGACACCTCGAAGGTCATCCGCACCAGCGTCCACGCGGTGAAAGAGCACCTCGTGCTCGGTGCTATCTTCGCGGCCATCGTCGTCCTCGTTTTCCTCGGCAACTCACGCGCCACGCTCATCTCCGCGCTGGCTATCCCGACCTCGATCATCGCCGCGTTCGGCGTCATGTGGGCGCAGGGCCTCACGCTCAATATCATCAGCCTCGTCGCCCTCGCTCTGGCGGTCGGTATTGTTATCGATGACGCGATCATCGTGGTCGAAAACATCTTCCGCCGTATGGAGGAAAAAAAGGAGGACTCCTTCACCGCCTCAGTCGAAGGGCCGCGAGAGATCGGCATGGCCGTGCTGGCGACCACGCTTTCGTTGCTGGCGGTGTTCGTGCCGATCGCCTTCCTCAGCGGCATCGTCGGCATGTTTTTGAAAAGTTTTGGTCTCACAATGGCCTTCGCCATCGCAGTGTCGCTGATCGTCAGTTTCACGATCACGCCCGCGCTCTCCGCGCGCATGTTTCGCCACGGCGTCGGTACGCGCTTCGATGTCTGGCTCGAGCATCTGGTCAATCTTTTCTATCGCCCGGTGGAGGCGTTTTACATGGTGCTGCTGCGTTTCTCCATGCGGCATCGCTGGATCATTGTAATCGCCTGCGGGGGCATCCTTTTCAGCGTGCCCTTGCTGGGGAAGATCGTGCAGAAGAGTTTTCTACCCCCTGTCGAGGAGGCCGAGTTCGTCGTGGACATCCGCACGCCTGAAGGCACCAGCCTGGCCGCGACCGATCTCATGGCTGAGCGTTTCGCCCGCGCGTTGCGGGAAGTCCCGGGCGTCGAAGGCACCCTGCTCACCATCGGCGACAACGACCAGCGCACGCCGAATCTGGCGGGCATCTTCGTGCGGCTCAATGATCCCGCGCTGCGGGCGGATCAGCAGACAATCATGGACACCGTGCGCCAAGAGATTGTTCCGCGATTTCCTGCGGAGTGGCGCATCAGCGTGCTCTCCGTGCCGCCCTTCAATAGCGGCATGTCGAGCGCCAACGTTCAGTATTTTATTGCCGGCCCGGATCTCGACACGCTCACCCGCGCCACCGCGAGCGTGATGCGGGACGTCAAAGATTTGCCCGGCATCCGCGACCTCGACTCGACGCTCATCCCCGGAAAACCGGAAATTACCGGCACAGTGGATCGCAATAAGGCCGGCGAGATGGGCGCGAGCATCGCCGACATCTCTTCTACGCTGCAACTGCTCGTCGGCGGGCTCGATGTTTCCACCTACGACGACGGCGGCGAGCAATACGATATCCACCTGCAGGCCGAGGAGAGCTCTCGCAACAGCCGTGAAATCCTCAACTTTCTCACCGTCCCCTCGACCAAGGCCGGGCCCATCGCCGTCGCGAATCTGCTCACCTTGGAAAACACCGACGGCCCCTCGCAAATCAACCGCCTCAACCGCCGCCGCCAAGTCACTATCACCGCCAACAATGCTCCCGGCGTCGGCGAAACCCAGATCATCGACGGGATCGCAGCGTCAGTCAAAAAACTCGGCCTGCCGGCCGATTACGCCAGCGGTGCCGCCGGCCGATCAAAGGAAATGGCGAAAGCTGGCAAGGCCTTCATGGTCGCCTTCCTCATGGCGTTCATTTTCATGTATCTCATCCTCGCCGCGCAGTTCGAGAGCTGGGTGCATCCCTTCACCATCCTGCTCGCGCTGCCGCTCACGTTACCGTTTGCGCTGCTCTCGCTCATCCTCTTCGGTCAGTCGGTGAACATCTTCTCGATGCTCGGCATCCTCGTGCTCTTCGGCATGGTGAAAAAGAACGGCATCCTGCAGATCGACCACACCAACCAGCTCCGCGAGAAAGGCATGAACCGCCTTGATGCCATCCTGCTCGCCAACAAAGAGCGTCTGCGCCCCATCCTCATGACCACGCTCGCCTTTGTCGCCGGCATGGTGCCCATGATGATGGCGAAGGGCGTCGGTGCCGCCTACAACAACGCCACCGCGGGCGTCATCCTCGGCGGGCAGACCTTGTCCCTGCTCCTTACCCTGCTCGCGACGCCGGTCATCTACTCGCTCTTCGACGACGCCATTCATTTCCGCCAGCGCCGCCGCGAGAAACGCGCCGCCAAAGCCGCGGAAAAAGCCGATACCCGCGCCGAGATCGCCAGCCCCTGAATGAAATCCCGCCCCATGCTCACCCGCACAATCCTTTGCCTCGCCACCCTCGGGCTCGCCTCGTGCGCGGTCGGTCCCGATTACATACAACCCGACAACACCGACGTCACGCCAGCCCAATGGCGTTGGCAGCCCTCCGCCCCGCGCGATCACATGCCGCGCGGCGAGTGGTGGAAGGTTTTTCGCGACAGCGAGCTCAACCGCCTCGAATCTCTCGCTCTTCAGTCCAGCCCTTCACTCAAGGCGGCGCTCGCCCGCGTCGATCAGGCCCGCGCCGCCGCACGCATCAGCGCTGCCGCATTGGCTCCCGACGTCCGCCTCAACGGCGACGCCAAACGGGAACGGACCTCCGGCAATCTTCCTTCTCCCGTGCCCGTCAGCATCCCCGCCGGCCACATCAACAGCTTCAGCACGCTTATCGACCTCAGCTATGAGGTTGACCTTTGGGGCAAGGTGCGCCGCGAAATCGAGTCTGCCACCGCCACCGCCGCCGCTGCGGATGCCAATTACCACAGTGTCATCCTCACGCTTACCGGCGATGTTGCTGCTCAGTATTTCCTTTTGCGCTCCTACGATGCCGAAGTCTCGGCGCTCCGCCGCACCATCGGATTGCGCGAGAAGTGGAGGAATCTCCTCGAAGAGAAGCTCAGGGCCGGGACCGTTCCCGAAACCGATTTCGCCCGCGCCCAGACCGAAGTCGCCACCGCCCGCGCCGAACTCGCCGACGTGAAACGCCTGCGCCAGGAAGCCAGCGACCTTCTCGCCCTCCTATGCGGCCAGCCCTCCAGCAACTTCACCATCAATGAGCGCCCCATCGGAGCCAAAGCCCCGCCCAGCATCCCCGCCGACGTCCCCGCCAGCATGTTGGAGCGCCGCCCCGATGTCGCCGCGGCGGAGCGCCAGGTCGCCGCGAGTAATGCCGACATCGGCGTCGCCAAAGCCGCTTACTTCCCGACCGTCCGGCTCACCGGCACCGGGGGCTATCTTAGCAGTGACGTAAACACCCTCCTCACCGCCACCAGCTCGGTATGGAGCATCGGCCCCAGTGTCAGTCTCCCGCTCACGGGTTGGGCGGCCATCGGTTACAACGTGAAACGCAAGACGGCCGCCCGCGAAGAGGCCATCGCCAATTACCGGCAATCCGTCCTCAACGCCATCCACGATGTGGAGACCAGCCTGACCCAGATTCGATATCGAGCCGAGCAAGCCGACGCTGTCGGCGACGCTCTAGCATCCGCCACCAAGGCCACCGACCTTATCCGCGCCTCCTACGAGCGTGGAACCATCAGCTACCTTGAACTCCTGGACGCCGAGCGCACGCGCCTCCAGGCCGAACTCCAGACCGCCCGCATCGCCGCGCAACGCCACCTCGCCACCGTCCGCCTGATCAAGGCTCTTGGCGGTGGGTGGTAAGATGAGAAATGCGGTGCCTCGAAGCATGCCTTCCTCTGAACCATGAAGCCCATGACTACGCCGAGCGTGTCCGCGAGCGACTGCCGCGTCGTTTGCAGAAACTACGCGAGGCCGTCGGCCTCAGCATGTATGCTCTGTGGCTGAAATGCGGTGTTTCGCGCGACATGATCGGGCCGCATCGACCCGAGCAAGCCGCCGCTCTCGGTGACGCACTCGCATCCGCCACCAAGGCCACCGACCTCATCCGCGCCGCCTACGAGTCATCGGTCGGCGTGGGATGGCGGGGTTCAATGCCGTAACAAGCGTCAGCCCCAGCAGAGCCTGGCGGGGAAATCGGAATAGTGAAGGCATGTGAAACATTCTTGGCGAATGGATGCCCATAAATCGAAATCCTGAATTCTACGGCCTCAAGTGTTGGCGAAACCAGCTTACGGTATCGTCGATGTA